>JAHWKJ010000473.1 GCA_019347905.1 Planctomycetota bacterium | reverse complement strand
GACCTCCGGGGGCGCCGGCGTGCTGCTCCCCGGGCGCGCCGGGATGCTGATCCTGCTGTCCGACCTGGGCGTCGCCGCCGGCCGGTTGGTCGTCATCGTCTCCGCCGCAACCCATTCCGCCGACGGCCAGCGCCGCCAGCACGAGCCATGTCGAGTACCACCGCATGTTGCACCTCAACTGTCGTTCGATGAGTAGACGCGCCCCGCCGCGTAGCACAAGCGTCTCGCTTGTGCGAAGGAACAATGCTGATGCGAGGCGCGGCAGATGGGAAACAACCTCGGCGACCACGTACCCCCGGATTGCCACCCTGCGCCCGCGACATTAACACCTTCATCCCGCGCCCACAAGGATTCGCCTTGACCGGCGCCGCTCGATTTGCGACAAGACCGCCCCTCTCTCCGCCGACCGTGCACATCCGCCGGCCGGTCCATCTGCAATTCACACCGCTACTAGCCAGGGACGGCTCGCATGCTGCGGACACGTTGCGCGCTCGTGGCCTCCTGTTGGACGCTCGCCGCACTGGCCGGCTGCGCCCATTTTTCGGAAACCCGCGCCATCAGCGGCTTCCAAGGCGCGCTGGCCGAGGAAGATCTCGACGCCCTCAAACGCCGGTCGTCGAGCGGGTTCGCCGCCACGGCGCTGCGGCACGACACGGCGCTCGACGACCTCAAGCTGCTGCGCCTGCCGCAGGGCAAGCCCAAGGTCACAGAGGTCGAGCGGAAGGCGGACGACGAAAAACTGGTGACGGTCGAGACCGGCAGCTCGAAGCAGAAGGTGTTCTACCGGCTGGTCAAGGAGCCGCGGGCCGGCTGGCGAATCGACGACGTGTACGTCCGCCGCCGGCAGGAGGGCCTCAAGCAGGACAAATCGGTCGCCGAGCAGATGGACCTCCTGGCGGCTGCCCGAGAGTTCCTCGACGCCTGGGCCAGCGACCGGGAGGCGGCTTTGGCGGTGGTCGAGCCGCGGCTGGCCGACGTGCTGGCGGCGCTGCCGCCCGTGCACTTTTCGCGGCTGGTCGAGCGGGTGATGGGCAGCGACGTCCGCGAGGCGCGGCCGCAATCGCCGGGCGTGACCAGCGGCGACGTGGGCATCGTGCGCATCGGCCGCCCCAGCGGCACGATGGTGCTGACGATGAAGCGCACCGGCGACCGCTGGGTGACGGCCGATATCGCGGTCGAATCGCGCGACGATCAGCAGCATGTCCCGTCGGTCTACAAGCTGGCACTGGCCACGCGGACGGCGGCGGCCTTTCTCGCGGCCTATCGCAACGGCGACAAGAGGGCGCTGGAGCCTCTGACGATGCCGCGCTTCTACGAGGCGAGCCTCCTGCCTGGCGACCTGGCCAGCATTTCGCTGCCGTCCGCCGACGATCCTGACTTCGACTACCAGCTCGAAGTGAAGCAGAACCGGGCCGATCTCATTATTCCGCGCGGCCGCGACGTGGTGAAGGTCAGCCTGACGCACTCTGGCAGCGAAGCGGCCGCCGGTGACGAACTCGTCGCCGACTTCCGCGTCGAAGATGTCACACTGTACGAATCGACGCCGGGCGCGGCGCCGCAGGAGAAGCGGCTGAGCGTGCTGTTCACCGGGCGGGCGATGCTACGGCTGTTCAGCGACGCGGCCGGTGGCGGCGACCTGGCGATGCTCCGCAAGACATCGACGGCCGACTTCAACCGCCGCGTCTGGGACCGGCTGGACGAGGCCGCCCTCGCCGATCTGTCGTCGCTCGTGCCGCCGGGACCGCCGAACATTCTCGATGCGCAGTTTCACGGTGCGACGACGGAGTTGTTTGCCGAGCAGGCGGGGCAGCGCGTGAAATACGTGCTGCGGGACCGCGAGGGTGAAGTGCGGATCGACGACGTGCTGGTCGAAGCTCCGGGGCTTCCGGCGTCGATGAAGACGGTGCTGGAACTCTTGCTGCCGGTCCGCTCCTACGCGCGGGCGCTGGCGGCGTCGCGGCTCGATCTGTTGCAGCGAACGAGCTCCGAAGACATGAACCGCCTGGTGTGGAGCCAGACCGACGGGATTCCCCCCGCGGGATACGCCGCCGCCCGGCATTTGCGCGCGGCGCTCGGATCGGTGGAAGAAAGCGGCCGCGACGAGCGGCTCGTCGTGCTGGGCGACGCGCGCTGGGGCGCGCGGGTGTTGCTCGTGCGAGAGAACGACCGCTTCGTGGTCGACGACGTGCTGCTCATCGCCGGACCGGAGCCGGCGCAGCAGGCGCAGCTCAAGCGGCAGATGCGGAGCGAACTGGCGAACGGGCTGGGGCGCGCACCGCTGGCTCACGCTTCCGGCTCTCTGCATGCCTCCGGCGGCGGACAGAATGCTGCAGGCGCGATCGCGACGGTCGATTATCGCGACGGAATGGCGAATCCACGTGAGTCCTGGCCGGCCCAAGTGAATTCCCAGGCACCGGAGCCGCCGCGCCACCGCTTCTCGTCATCTGAAGCGCGGCCGCTTCGTGCCGCCGACCACTTCGGGAGCGGGGCGGAAATGGTCTCGCCGGCCTCCGCAGAGCCGCGCGGGCGGCCTGCCGTGGATACTTCTCCCGCCGGTATGGTCCCGTCCGACGGGGCCTTTGATGAACCGGCACGCGACGATGTTCCGCCGGCGGGAATCGAGATCCATCCCGGTCTCTCGCCACGCTCGCAGGCGAATGCGACCGGCATCGAGATTGTGCCGCGTCTGCCGCACGGAGCGCAGCCGGTGATTCCGGCGGGTGGAACCATCGACAATTACCGGCCGCCGACGGCGTCACCGGCGGGCGTCGGCAATGCATCGACCACCAGCAGTCCGTCGCGTCGCGACGCGTGGTGACCGACCTTGGCGAGAAAGCGGTTGAGCACTTCCAGCGTCTCCACGGGCGTGTAGAGCGCGGGGTCGTGGTGCTCCAGGCTTCCGCCGGGGAGCGAGTTGATGTGCAGCGCGAGGCCGGTGCGGGCGGCGAAGTCCGTCAGCACCACGTCCCAGGGCGTCGACTGAAAGTCGAACGACATCCGCTCGATGCCGCCGGCATGCGACCGGGCGACGGGTGCGGAGGATCGCGCTTGGCGCGCCAGCGCTTCGATTTGCCGTTCGACGACGTCGGGACGCACGTCGAATAACCCATAGGTCGAGTTCAGCGCGCGGGCGTGGGCCACCTTCTCGGCCGCCTCTGCCGGGCGGCCGTCGAGGGCGTCTGTGTACGCATCGAGCAAGAGCGCCTGCGCGCGGCTGCGCAATGGCCGCCGCGGCATACCTCCATCAGACGGTTTAGCCGCGGCTCGGAGAGGAGCACTCTGTTGGAGATCGTTCGGCGCGAGCGCTCCTCTGCGAGCCGCGGCTGAACGAGTCGCGGCTAGACGCGTCGCGGCCAAACGGGGAGTTGCGGGTACACGGGGCGGGGCGGCGACACGGGGCGGGGCGGCGAAAGCGCCCGAGGGGCGGCCGGTCTCGACCGCATCGAGGATCCAGGGCTGAGGCCGCGTGCCGTCCGCGGAGGGGTTCTCGCCGCGGCGGGGCTGGCGGTTATCGGCCTCCGGTGCGGCGGCTTCCGATTGCTGAGCCGCGCGCTCGCGCGGCCGAACTGGCTGCGGACGCGGTGCGGCTTCGAGCGGTCCGGCGTCAGCCGTCTTCGGGAGCCTCAGCGGTGGCGGAACAGGCCTGTCTTCCGCATGCCTTTCGTCTGGCCGCAAAGCTGCGCCCGTCCGCTCGTCGGGGCGGGATGCAATCTGCGCCGGCCGCACGCCGGTCGATCCGTCGGGCCCCTGCCGGTCAGCCACGGTCGACGAAGTCCATTGGAGGGCCATCGCGGCACTCAGACCGGCGGCGACGACGAGCACCAGTGCCACTCCGCCGAGCAGGGCCGATTCATATGCCGACCGACGCGACGGCCGTTTGGGCCGCACGAGCGGTTCCGGAGCCGGCAATACCTGCGGCTGATTGTCCGCCGGTTCGTCCGCGGGGTCGAAGTGGGTGACCGGCACCAGCCCCAGCGATCGCGGAACCGCCCTGGCGCGCCGCCTTTCGGCCGCCAGCCGGTCGTCGCGAAGCCGTTCAAACCGCTCGTTGAGGCGGCTCGACATGGCGTGTCCCCCGGAATCGTTTGCGACGTCCGCCACTGCGCGGAGCCTCTCCGCAAACGGCGCGGAGGGCGCGCAGCGGCATGCCGCTAATCGCTGTATCGGTCATTCCGGTCGTGCAGTTGAGATCAACTGCGCCGGTGACCATTCGCCTCCGCGTCTGATATACTCTCACCGGGCGCTCCATCCTGCGGAAAAGATCATGTTTCGCGTCACGCAGGAAATCAACTTCTGCTACGGGCACCGGCTGCTGGACTACGGCGGCAAGTGCCGGCACCTGCACGGGCACAACGGCCTGGCCGTCGTCGTACTGGAGGGGGCGCAGCTCGATTCGCAGGGCATGCTCGTCGATTTCACGGCGATCAAGGCCGAGCTGCGGGGCTGGATCGAGCGCGAGCTCGACCACCGCATGATCCTCTGCGAGCGCGACCCGGCGCTGCCGTTTCTCGAGCAGTTGGGCGAACCGCTGTACGTGATCCCCGACAATCCCACGGCCGAGAACCTGGCACGGCTGATCTTCGAGGCCGCCCGCGAGCGCAAGCTGCCGGTCGTGGAAGTCTCCCTGTGGGAGACGCCCGCCTCGTGCGCGACCTACCGGCCGTGAGCGATGGTCGCCCGTTGCCCGCGTCGATTTGACGCAAAGGCGCGAAGACGCAAAGCCACGCAAAGGCCGGAAGCAGAGATTCTGCTGACGTGCGTGGTATTCTGCTCCTGTTCTTTTCTCAGCTTCCTTTGCGGACCCTTTGCGACTTTGCGCCTTTGCGTCGCCTGGTCGCCCCGGGATCGCTCCAGGGCTTGACAAAGCGGGCGAGTTGGAACTGTGATGCGTGGCGCTTCGATCTGCGGGCGCCCCGACCGCTGTTTCATGAGATTCGACGGTGCTGGTCAAGGTCCTGT
>JAHWKJ010000472.1 GCA_019347905.1 Planctomycetota bacterium | reverse complement strand
GATCTACTTTGACTTCGATTCCCGAGCGGCTCGACCACACCTGTGACGTCGGCGAGCCGAGCTTCCCTGCGACCGTCACCTCGACCGTCGTTCCGCGCTGCCCGCCCGCGGGAAACAGCGTCTGCACATCAGGCGGGGCGGCGACGAGCATCGGCGTCGGGAAGCACAGCAGACAGAAGGCAATCGCCGCCAATCGCGATCGTCGAATCGACAGACATCTCATACAAACAGCTCGTCGATCGGCTTCGGGTCGCTCACGAGGTGCACGGGCCGGCCCTGCGGCGTGTAGAGCATTTGTCCCGGATCGATGCCCAGTTTGCGGTAGACGGTGGAGGCGAAGTTCTCCGGGCTTTTCACGTTCTCGACCGCCGAGTAGCCCCTGGGATCGGTGGCGCCCACGACGGTCCCGCCGGGAATGCCGGCCCCGGCCAAAAACACGCTCATGGCGTTCGACCAGTGATCGCGTCCGCCGCGCTCGTTGACCTTAGGCGTGCGGCCGAACTCGCCCAGCACGACGACCAGCGTCCGCGCGAGCAGTCCCCGCTGCTCCAGGTCTTCGATAAGCGCCGCCACCGTCTGGTCGAATCCCGGCAACCGCTTGTCGAGCGCCGGGAATATGCCCACGTGATGGTCCCAGCCGCCGTCGTACAGCGTGACGAAGGGCACGCCCGCTTCGACCAGCCGCCGCGCCAGCAGCGCCCGCTGCCCGAACGAACTGCGGCCGTACGCATCGCGAACAGCGTCCTTTTCGCTGTGAATGTCGAACGCCTGCTGGGCCTCTTTCGAGTGAATGAGATCGTGGCCCTGGCGGTAATACTCGTCGAGGCCAAGCACCGGATCGCCCGCGGCCTCTTCAGTGATCCGCTGCATGCGGTCCACCTGCCGCCGCAGGTCCTGGCGGTGCGTGAACCGGTCGATCGTCAGTGAGCCGGGCAGCGCCACGTCGCGGACGCGGAAGCCGGAGCGGTTGGGATCATCCGGCACGACAAATGGTGCATACTTCGCACCCAAAAAGTTCGGCCCGCCCGAACGCGACATCTGCGGGATCGAAAAATACGCGGGCAGGCCACCCGCGTTGCCGCGGGCGTGGGCGGTGGCCGATCCCAGACTCGGGTGAAAGCTGACGAAGGCGCCACAGCCGACCGGAATCCGCGGCGGCGCGCCGGTCATCATGTAATGGTTGCCGGCCCCATGGTTGCCCTGGTCGTGGCAGATGGAGCGAACCAGGGCCGTCTTGTCAGCGAGCGCCGCCAGCCGACGCATGTGCTGCGAGTATTCCACGCCGGGAAGCTTCGTGGCGATGGGTGAGAACTCGCCGCGGATTTCTTTCGGAGCGTGCGGCTTCGGGTCGAAGGTTTCGTAATGCGTGGGACCGCCGTCGAGCCAGATGAGGATGCAACTGTCGGCCTCGCGGCGAATTGTGCCCGCGCGCTCGGCTTCGGCCGACAGCCCGCGGAGCCTCAGCGCATCGAACAGCCCCGCGCCGAACAGCCCGCCCAGGCCCAGCTTCAGGCAGTTGCGGCGGGACATTCCCTGGCAGTTGGTGTAAGTGCTCATGCTGCCTCTGGTCCTCGTTGCCTACTTGTCCGGCGACGCCCAACCCTACTCGTCCAGCGGCTCGTCGTCCAGCCGGCCGCGGTCGGGCTCGAAGGAGGTCGCTTCGTCGGTGTTGAAGTCCGTCATCTGACTGTCTGCCTTCTCCCGCGGGAGTCGTCGCGGCGGGTGCGGGACATCGTCCGTCTGGTCCCACTCCGGCCTGCCGGCGTGAATCAGCCGGAGATCCGCAATGAGCTGGTCCATGTTCTGATAGCGCTCGGCGGGATCCTTTCGGAGCATGAGGTCCATGATCTCGAGCAGGATCTGCGCGCGGTCGTCGTCACCGAGGTAGACGGCCGGCACGGGCCGCTCCGCGTGTCCCATGAGGACCTCGGCCATCGAGTCCCCGGGGAACGGCGGCCGGCCCGTCAGCAGATAATACAGTGTGCAGCCCAGTGAGTAACAGTCCGACCGCTCGTCGGCGGCGTGTGTGTCGGTGGCCTGCTCGGGCGGCATGTAGTCGGCGGTGCCTAAGACCTGGCCGGGCATCGTCAGCCGCCCGGCCGCTTCGCCATCCATGGCTTCCAGTTCTGCCGCGAGACGAGCCAGCCCCATGTCGAGGATCTTGACCACGCCCTCCCGCGTCATCAGCAGGTTGGAAGGCTTGATGTCCCGGTGGATGACGCCCATCTCATGCGCGTAGGCGAGGCCCTCCGCCGTCTGCAGCACGACGTCGACCGCCTGCTCGAGCGTTAAGGGTCCGCGGCGGTCGACTCGCTTCTTGAAGTTCGGCCCGTCGATGTACTGCATCACGAGGTAGTGGTTTCCGCCCGCCTCACCGGCGTCGTAGGCCGTGACGATGTTGCGATGCTCCAGCCGCGCGGCGGTGCGGACCTCGCGGTAGAAGCGCTGCACCGCCCGCTCCGAATTGACGGCCTCCGCGATCAGCACTTTGAGCGCGACGATCCGCGACATGCGGCGGTGCTCGGCCTTGTAGACCTGGCCCATGCCGCCGGCGCCGATCGGCTCCAGGATCAGGTAATCGCCGAGAAACAGCCGCTCGGGGCGTCCCTGCTGCACGGCCTCGGCCTGAAAGTTCGTCAGCCGGCTTTGATCGACCAGAGCTCGGGCCAGTTGATCGGGGCTCAGCGAGTCGCGATTCGGCGGCAGCGCCCGCACGAACGCGCGCAGCTCGCCTTCCGTGAGGATGCCGCTCGAAGAGAGCGAACGCACGAATTCGCGAAGCGTGTCTGACATTCCGCCGGCTCCGGGCACATTGCCCAAGCCATCAGTATAATTCCAGCACGCCGAGCCAAACAACGCGCAGTCTGTGCAGAAGTTCTCCGGCCAAGCCCTCACCTACGAACCGAAGCCACCGGGTGATTGACCACACATGCTCTGGAGCCTGACGCCCGTCCGCCGGCCTCCGTCTCACTGGCGGCGGATCGTGCGACGCATCCTCGCCATCGAGCGGGAGCTGGGAACCGCCAGCGACGAAGAACTCTTGAAGCGGAGCCTCGCCCTGCGCTACCGCGCCCGCAGCGGCTTTCCGCTGCGCCGGCTGCTGCCGGAGGCCTACGCGCTCGTCCGCGAAGCGGCGGGACGCAAGCTGGGGATGCGGCACTTCGAAGTTCAGCTTCTGGGAGGAATCGCGCTGTTTTCCGGCGCGGTGGCCGAAATGGAGACTGGCGAAGGTAAGACCTTCACGGCCACGCTGCCGTTGTACCTGTACGCGCTCGCCGGGCGCGGGGCGCACCTGGCGACGGCCAACGATTACCTCGCCCGCCGCGACGCCGACTGGATGCGCCCCGTGTACGAGACGCTGGGGCTGACGGTGGGCGTCGTGCAGAGCCAGATTCCACGCCGCGAGCGACAGGCGGCCTACGCCTGCGACATTACCTATGGTACGGCCAAAGAGTTCGGCTTCGACTTCCTGCGCGACCGACTGCTGCTCAGGCGGATGCAGGACGGTCAGGCGAGCCTGCTGGCGGCGATTCTGGGACAGGAAGGCACGGCCGATCCCCGCAGCCGCTTGCAGCGCGATCTGTACTTCGCGCTGGTCGACGAGGCGGACAGCATTCTCATCGACGAGGCCCGCACGCCGCTCATTCTCTCGGCAACGCCCACTGCCGACGCCGAAGTGGCCGCCGCCTGCTACCGCTGGGCGGCGTCCATTGCCGATCGTTTCCAGGAGCCGGAGCACTACGAGTACGACCAGGCACGGCGAAGCGTCGAATTGACGGCCGTCGGACGCAGCCTCGCCCGGTCGCTGCCCAAGCCGGTCGAGATGGCCGCCGTCCCTCAATTGACGATTTACGAGTTCGTCGAGCGAGCGGTCAAAGTAGACCGCGATTTCCGGCGCGACCGACAGTACGTCGTCCGCGACGGCGAAGTCGTCATCGTCGATGAATTCACGGGCCGGCTGTCGGAAGGCCGCAAGTGGCGCGACGGCATTCATCAGGCGATCGAGGCCCGCGAGCAGCTCGACATCTCCGTCGAATCCGGCCACGCCGCCCAGATCACGGTGCAGGAGTTGTTTCAGCACTACGAGCGGCTGGCTGGCATGACAGGCACGGCCGTGCCCTCGGCCCGCGAGTTGAAGAAGGTCTACCGGCTACCGGTCGTGCCGATTCCTACGAATCGTCGCTGCCAGCGGCTGCACCTTGCCAACCGTGTGCTGGGCACTGCCGACGCCAAGTGGGCCGCCGTCGCTCAGGAGATTGAAGAGGTGCATCGCACCGGGCGGCCTGTGCTGGTGGGCACGCGGTCCATCGAGGCCTCGGACCAGCTCTCGCGACTGCTGACGGAGCGCGGCATCGAGCACCGCGTGCTGCACGCCAAGCACCTCGCGGCCGAAGCCGAAATTGTCGCCGAAGCCGGAAAACTCGGACGCGTGACGGTGGCGACCAACATGGCCGGCCGCGGCACCGACATCCAACTGGGCGAGGGCGTCGCCGAACTGGGCGGCCTGTACGTCATCGGCACCGAGATGCACGAAGCAGCCCGCGTCGACCGGCAGCTTGCCGGCCGCTGCGCCCGGCAGGGCGATCCCGGTTCCTTCCGCCAGTTCGTCGCGCTCGATGACGAGCTACTCCGGCACGGACTGGGACCGGAGCGGGCGCAGCAACTCGCCGGGCTTGGCACCAGCGGCGACGGCCAATCGTTCGACCACTTGCGAGCCTTGTTCCGAACCGCCCAGCGGAAGATCGAGCGCAAGCATCTCCGCGACCGCAAAGTCCTGATGCACTACGTGAAACAACGTACGAAGCTGCAAACCCGCCTGGGGCAGGATCCGTACCTCGACACGCCGGGGATGTGACGCGGTCGGATCGATGGCGAGGGATGGCTGAGTTTCGGTATGCTGGAAAGAGGAGTGTGGAAGGGGTGGCGAACCTTCTCGACCCGTGCCCCGTACTCGGTACGGATTG
>JAHWKJ010000471.1 GCA_019347905.1 Planctomycetota bacterium | reverse complement strand
ATGCGGACTGTCCGCAGCTTCGACCCCTGCCTGCCGTGCGGCGTGCACATGTATCATGGCCAGGCCAAGCTGCGGGAAGTCCGCCACGCCCCCATGTTCGGAGCACAGACCCATGGCTGAAGACGCCACTCTGGCCGAACAGTTCGCCCCGATCGAGCGGCTGCTGAGCGAGGCCGACCAGATCGCCGATCCGCAGGTCCGCGATCGCGTGCAGGAGATCGTGCGGCTGTTGCTCGACTTCCACGGCGCCGGGCTGGCCCGCATGGTCGAACACCTGGAGAGCCGCAACGGCGACGGCCGGCTGCTGGCGGCATGGGCCGAAGACGAACTCGTTGGCAGCCTGCTCTTATTGCACGGCCTGCACCCCGTCGACGCTGCGACCCGCGTGCGCCGCGCGCTGGAAAGCGTGCGGCCATACCTGGCTTCCCACGGCGGCAACGTGGAGTTGCTCGGCGTCGACGATGGCGTCGTCCGGCTGCGCTTGCAGGGAAGCTGCGACGGCTGCCCGTCCTCTGCCGCCACGCTCCGTCACACCATCGAGAGCGCGATCTACGAAGCCGCCCCGGACATCGCCGCCGTCGAAGTCGATGGATTGAACGAACCGCCAACAGCTCCGACAGCCGGATTTGTAGCGCTGGATGTGCTGACCTCCCAACACTGAGCAGTGGTTTCACGATTGAGCCGTAGTCACAAGCTGCCAGCTTGTGCGTCCGTGCAGACGCAAGCTGGCAGCTTGCACTACGGCGCCGCTACCGCGGCTGACTGGAACGACCTATGACCTCGATCCGCGCCTCTCGACATCTCACCCCGCTCGCGAAACTGCGCCGCTTCGCCCGGCCGCAGCCGGCGGTCGAGCGCTGCGAGTTGTGCGCGGCCTCGCTCCCGCCCGAGCACGAGCATCTGGTCGAACCCGTCGAGCGGCGGCTGCTGTGTGCGTGCACGGCCTGCGCCATCCTGTTTCCAAATCAGTCCGCCACGCGCTACCGCCGCGTGCCGCGGCGGGTGGAGTTTCTGCGGGCCTTCCGGCTGGGCGACTTGCGGTGGGAGAGTCTCGAGATTCCGATCGAGCTGGCGTTCTTCTTCGAGAGCACATCCGCCGGCCGCGTGACCGCCGTCTATCCCAGCCCCGCCGGTCCCGTCGAATCGCTGCTGCCGTTCGACGCCTGGGCCGAGGTCGTCGCCGAGAATCCGATCCTGCGCGAGTTCGAGCCGGACGTCGAGGCCCTGCTGGTGCATCGCGCCGCAGCGGGCCGCGAGTGTTACCGCGTGCCGATCGACGAGTGCTATCGGCTGGTGGGTCTGATCCGCACGCACTGGCAGGGCTTTTCCGGCGGCCGCGAACTGGAAGAGGAAACCGAACGCTTCTTCGAGCAATTGAAGGCCCGGTCGTGCTGAACCTCCGCTTCGAGATCCTGGACGCCGGTCCGTTGCCGTTTGCGGCGGCTCCACATCTCGTCTTCAAATTGAAGATCGCTGCGGACGAGCGCACTCCTATCGAGTCGATCCTGCTTCACTCTCAGATCCGCATCGAACCGACGCGGCGCGGGCATGAGGGTGAAGACGCCGGGCGGCTGTTCGACCTGTTCGGCCCGCCTGAGCGCTGGGGCCGGACGATGCGCGGCCTGCTCTGGACGCAGGCCGACGTCACCGTCCCGCCCTTCACCGGCGAAACGACGGCCGATCTGAGCGTGCTCTGCACATCGGACTTGAGCATCGCCGCCGCCAGATACTTCGATGCACTCCAGTCCGGCGACGTCCCGCTGGCGATGCTCTTCACCGGCAGCGTCTTTTACCGCGACGACCAGGGCGCGCTGCAGATTGGCCGCATCCCGTGGGATCGCGAGGCGACGTATCGGCTGCCGCTCGCGGTCTGGAAGGAACTGATGCAGACCTACTATCCCCACACCGCCTGGCTGTCGCTCGACAAGGAACTGGTCGACCGGCTGGCGCGCTACAAGAGCCGCCGCGGACTGTTGAACTTGGACCAGGCCCTCGAATGCCTTCTGAACGATGCGGATCGCGTCACTGCTGTGAGCCGCCAATGAACCGACCCCTGATCGATCAGCTAGTGAGCGCGCTCCTCTACGAGGGTTACATCCTCTACCCGTACCGGCCGAGCGTGAAGAACGTGAAGCGGTGGACGTTTGGCGGGCTCGTGCCGCGCGCCTGGAGCGAACGGCACGCCAGCGGCGACGCGTGGAGCATGCAGTGTGAATGCCTCGTCGCCGGCGGCCCAGACACGGCGCTTGACGTGCGCGTGCGGTTCCTGCAACTCGTCGAGCGAACGATCGGACGTCCGCGCCAGCGAATGCCGCGATTCACACCCGGCCCGCGCACCGAGCCACCGCCCGACTACGAACCGCTGGACTCCATGACCATCCTCGGCCGGACCTGGCATCCCTGGCAGGAGGCCCTGGAGCGCGAGACGGTCGTGGAGCAGGTGGAAATCTCTCAACTGCTGGCGGAACGGCGCACGGTTCCCTTCGCGTTTCCCGCAGGCCGTGAGTGGGAGCCTGTCTGCGACATCGGCGGAGACGCGGCGGGCCTCATCCTCCGGGAACGGCAGGATGTGACCGGCTCGATTGAACTGGCGGCCAAGACGGTCGCGGACGATCTCGTCAGGTTGCGCGTCCGCGTAGGCAATGAAACCCGCCTCGACGAATCCGACGCCGCCGCGCTCAGTCGCGATCAGGCGCTGCTCCGCGGGCTGGCTTCGACGCACATCATCCTCGGCGCATCGGGCGGCCGATTCCTCTCGCTGCTGGATCCGCCGGAACAGCATCGCGCCGCCGCCGAAGCCTGTCAGAACGTCGGCTGCTGGCCGGTGCTCGTGGGCGAAGTGGGCGACGCCGACACCATCCTCGCTTCGCCGATCATCCTTTACGACTATCCGCAGATCGCGGCGGAAAGCCCCGGCGACCTGTTCGACGGCACGGAGATCGACGAGATCCTCTCGTTGCGGATCATGACCCTCTCGGACGACGAGAAAGCCTCCGCCGCTGCCGTCGACGCCCGGGCGCGGGCTTTGCTCGAACGCACCGATGCGCTGCTCCCCGAACAACTCGCCCGCCTGCACAGCACGCTGCGACCGTTGAGCCGCGACTCCACGTTGATCCGCGACTCGCAGAGGAGCGCTCCTCTCCGAGTCGCGGCTAACGGTGACCGCGACGAGCCGCCCCCGCAGCAAATTACGATTGCGGGGCGAGATCTCCGCCCCGGCGACCGCGTGAGATTGCGGCCACAGCGCCGTGCCGACGCGTTCGACCTGTTCCTCGACGGCCGCACCGCCACCATCGAATCCATCGAAGAAGACCGCGAAGGCCAGCAGTACCTTGCGGTCGCCATCGACGACGATCCCGGCCGCGACTTCGGTCTCGAACGTATGCCGGGGCACCGCTTCTTCTACCGGGCCGATGAAGTCGAGCCGCTCGGCAGCGAAGGAAATCCATGACCCCGCCGCGCATCCTGATCGCCGGCATCGGCAACATCTTTCTGGGCGACGACGCCTTCGGCGTGGAAGTCGCACAGAAGCTGCTTGAGCGCCCGCTGCCCGAAGGAGTGCACGTGGCCGACTTCGGCATCCGTGGCTTCGATCTCGCACAGGCCCTCGTCGACGGCTGGGACACGGTGATCCTCGTCGACGCGACGCCGCGCGGCGGACCTCCCGGCACGTTGTACGTGCTGGAACCGGACCCGCCCGCAGACTTCGATGGCATTCCCGCAGAACCCGGCCTCGACGCGCACAGCATGGACCCCGACCGCGTGCTGCGGTTCGCCCGCACGCTCGGCGGTCCGCTGCCGCGGCTCGTCGTTGTCGGCTGCGAGCCCGCGCCCCTCGACGAAAACGACATGCGAATGGGCCTCAGCGCCCCCGTCCAGGCGGCCGTCGGCGAAGCGCTCACGCTGATCGAATCGCTGGTCTCGGAATTGCAGGACGAATGCCTCGCCGCCGCTTTGCCCAAAAAAGGGGACTGTCCCCCTGCCACTTGTGATCCACGAATGGCCAAGGCACAAGATGAAGGGGACTGTCCCCTTTTTTGGGCAAAGCACCTCGCCGCTGTTTCCCAGGAGACACTGCCATGACCAAACATCGACTTTACGGCAAGCATCCCACATTTCTCGAAGTGCTCGGCGGCGCGTTCGTCGCCGTCCTCACCGTGCCGTTCATCCTCGTGGGCCTGGTCGTCGGCCTGAAAGACGTGCCGCGCTACATCCGCCTCAGCAAGAAATAGGATGCACGAACTCTCGATCGCCTTGAGCCTCCTCGACGTCGCCGCCGAAGAAGCGCAGCGCCAGGGTGCCGCGCGCGTGCTCGCCGTGCACCTGAAGCTCGGGCCGCTCTCCGGTGTCATCCGCGAGGCGCTGCTCTCGGCGTGGGAATTGGCGCGGGAAGACTCGCCCCTCGCCGAAGCCCGGCTCGAAATCGAAGACGTGCCCCTCGCGATCGTTTGTCCCGCCTGCCGCGCCGAGCGTCCCGTCGAATCGCTGCAGCGGATGTGCTGCACCGAATGCGGCACGTTCTCGGCGGAAATTACGTCGGGCCGCGAACTCGAACTCACCGCTCTGGAGATCGCCCCATGACGGCTTTGCCCAAAAAAGGGGACTGTCCCCCTCCCCGTTCCGGTGAAAGAGTCTCAGCGCGTCGAGATGAAGGGGACTGTCCCCTTTTTTGGGCAAAGCATCCCACGACGGCCGTCACGCGCCTGGTCGAGGTCCGCACAAAGGTCCTCAAACAAAACGACGTGGTGGCGCGGGCGCTGCGTCAGCGGTTCAAGGGCGCCGGCGTGTGCGTCGTCAGCCTCGTCTCCAGCCCCGGGGCCGGAAAGACGGCTTTCCTCGAGCGCACGCTCTCTCAATTACGCGATTCGTACCGCGTGGCCGCGCTCGTGGGCGATCTCGCCACCGAAAATGACGCCGCCCGGCTGGCCCGCGCCGGCGTGCCGGTGCGGCAGATCACCACCGGTACCGTCTGCCATCTGGAG
>JAHWKJ010000470.1 GCA_019347905.1 Planctomycetota bacterium | reverse complement strand
AGTTTCTTCAGGGTCTCGCGGCCGCGGGTGCCGCTGGGCTTCTGCTCCCGTCGGCCAACCGGGCCTTCGGCTATCGGTCGTCAAATGACCGCCCGGTCTTTGCGACGATCGGGCTTCGAAATCAAGGCTGGGCGATTACCAGCAAGTCGTTTGGCTTCGCCGATTTTGCGGCTCTGGCCGACGTCGATGCGAACGTGCTGGGAGCCAACGTGGAACAGGTGGAGAACAGCCAGGGCAAAAAGCCCGATTCCTACAAGGACTATCGCAAGATCCTGGACCGCAAAGACATCGACGCGGTGATGATCGCCACGCCGGATCACTGGCACACAAAGATCGCGGTCGAGGCCATGCTCGCCGGCAAAGACGTGTACTGCGAAAAGCCGCTCACGCTGACCATCGACGAAGGCAAGCTCATCGAGAAGGTGGTCCAGGAGACCGGCCGGGTCTTTCAGGTCGGCACGATGCAGCGCACCGAGTCCGACCAGCGGTTCCTGCAGGCCATCGCCCTGATCAGAAACGGCCGCATCGGCACGGTGAAGAAAGTCACGTGCGGCATCAACGGTATGGAGGCCTCGCCGGTCATTCCCGAGGCCCCCGTCCCTGAAGGGCTCGACTGGGACTTCTGGCTCGGGCCGGCGCCGCTGGTCCCGTATCGCGCTCTTCCGGAGCTGCGGGAAGGTTACGGCGGCGGGGTGCCGCTCTTCAGCAACTGCCATTACTCGTTCCGCAACTGGCACGAGTACTCCGGCGGAAAACTCACCGACTGGGGTGCCCATCACGTGGACATCGCCTGCTGGGCTCTGGACGCCAGCGACACGGGGCCGAGCAAAGTCACGCCCGTCGATTACGCGCTCCCGGTCGAGTACAAGGACGGCCATCCCGCGGTCGGCGATCGCTACAACGCCGCCACTAATTTCAACATCCGCGTCGACATGCCGGCGGGCGTGGAGATGATCATCACCAGCGAAGGCGATAACGGCATCCTCTTCGAGGGCACCGGAGGCCGGTTCTTCGTCAACCGCGGAAAGATCACCGGCAGGCCCGTGGAGGATCTGAAGGATAATCCGCTGCCCGACGGCGCAATCGAACAAGTTTACGGCGGCAAGGTCAGCGAGAACCACACCGCCAACTTCATCGAGGCCATGAAGTCCCACAAACAGCCGATCTCCGACGTCTGGTCCCACAATCGCATGCTCGAAATCTGCCACCTCTCGAACATCGCCATGCGTCTCGGCCGGGAGCTCCAGTGGGATCCGGCCAAACGCGAGATCATTGGCGACCCCCAGGCGAATGCGTTCCTCGCGCGGGAAAGCCGCAAGGGCTTCGAAATCGAGATGTAGCTCCTGCAGAAACCCTTGCACCGTAACAAGGTGACATTGTTCGACGCAAAGTCGCAAAGGCACGCAAAGACAGGCAGGAGAGAACACTAATGGGCACTAATCTGCACTAATAAGACTGTCTCTGCATGAGTCAATATTAGTGGAGATTAGTGTTCCTTCGTCTCTGTTATCTCCTGTTCTGCCTCTGTGCTCTCTGTGCCTCTGTGTTTCGCCTTGTCAAAAGGCGTTGGGATCCGCGTCCTCGTCCACGAAACTCAGCGCGTCGATGTCGTCCCCGGTCACCGGCCGGCCGCAGCTGAACGTTTCACGCAACGCGCTGCTTCCTGCAAGCAGGTCGATCGGCATGCGCTTCGTCTCGTACTCGTAGGGCGGTTCGCTCCAGGCGAAGTCGTCGGGCCAGGTGTTGCGCAGCGCGGCCATCAGGCAGAGGGCCGTGCGATAGGGGCGGAACTCGTGCGGGTCGGTCACCATGAGCGCGACACCGCCGCAACTCTGTCCCGCCCACTTGTCAAACGTGGGACGGAACCGCGCGGGACGAAAGGCGACGCCGCGAAGCTCGAACGCCGCCAATTCGGCCGCCAGCCGGAACGGCTCGATGAACGGCGCCCCCACCAGCTCGAAGGGCGTGGTCGTGCCGCGGCCCTCGGAGAGATTCGTGCCCTCCAAAAGCACCATGCCGGGATAGGCCAGCGCGGACGAGAACGCCGGCAGGTTCGGCGAGGGGGGAACCCAGAGAAGGCCGGTCTCGGGAAACAGCATCGAGCGTTGCCAACCTCGACACGGCACCACGTCGAGCTCAGCGGGCGGATCGATGCGCCCGTTGATCACGCGGGCCAGTTCGCCCAGCGTCAGACCGTGCCGCATGGGAAAGCCGGCGCGGCCGACAAAGCTCTCCAGTCCCGGTTCCAGCGGCGGGCCTTCGACAATCTCGCCGCCCAGCGGGTTGGGCCGGTCGAGCACCACGACAGCGACGTTCGCCTCGGCGGCCGCTTCCAGGCAGCCGGCCACCGTCCAGGCGAACGTGTAGACCCGCGTGCCCACGTCCGCCAGATCGACGACCAGCGCATCCAGACCCGCCAGCATGTGCGCGAGCGGCCGGCGCGTCTCGCTGTACAGGCTGTAGACGGGCACGCCGAGCACGGGATGCCGTTCGTGCGGCGACTCGACCATATTCGCCTGCTCCTGGCCCCACAGTCCGTGCTGCGGCGAGAACAGCGCCTGCAGTCGGCCGGGAAAGGCCTCCGCCAGCACATCGCACGCCGGCCGGCAGCGTCGGTCGATCGACGCCTGATTCATCAACAGCCCGAACCGGCCCGACCGCAACACCGGCAGCGGGCTTTCGAGACAGCATTCCAAACCAATCGCGAGTGACATCGGATTCCGGCGATTGCTCGATGGAGAACCCTTCGGCATACAACACGCCGATCATGCCCGCCCATGGCCAATCTACCGGATGGCGCTCCCTTCAGCAGCTTGGATAACTCGCGTCGGCTTTACCGCGCCGGGTGCCGGCGTTGTTCCGCCAGGAGCTGTCTCAGCGATGAGCCGCCGGGAAGCCCGCGGTACCCAGTCCGCAGGGCACGAGCGATGCCGCCCCACGTCTCGTCAGGTGCCTCGTGAACCGGGCCTGAGCGCTTGTGGGGCGACTCTCCCGTCCGGTGGCGATGAGCACGGGCCCACTTATGTCGTTTCCGGGCGCGTTCTGTTTGAGTTCGGCGATGAGGTTCGAGTGCTCACACCCGGCCAGAAGCAGCACACCTGCCCTCGTTTACGTTTGGAGGGCGATAGCGTGTCGCCAAACAGATAATGTGCGACGTTCCGTAGCGGTCGCCTACACACGTCACCGCCTGCTCGACGCGTCTGGCTCCGGCCCGTCCTTTGGCTCGACCTCGTAGCTCTGCCGAGCGCCGACTCCGCGCGCCGCGTCCGGTGGCGTGACGCCCTGCGCGCGCATCACCTTCTCGATGGCGGCGATCGTGGCCGGGTCGGGACGGAAGTTGCCGGAACGATGTCCCCGCGCGATCAAGAGCGGCGTCCAGCCCCACTTGTTCTTGCGGTTCCAGACCTCGATATCGGCCCCGTTCGCGGCCAGAAGTTCCACCATGCGGGGCCAGTTCTGGTACGCGGCACCATGCATCACGGTCTCGCCGTTGTCGTCCACGGCATGGATGTCGGCGCCGAGTTCGAGCAGGAGCTTTACTGCTGCGACGGCCTCGTCTTCCGTTCCCGCCGTCTCTTCGCCGCTGCCGAGATCCCCGACGCTGGCTGCGGCCAAAAGCGGCGTGCAGTTGTCGGCGTTGGGCAGGGAGGGATCGGCGCCGAGGTCCAGCAGCACTTTCATCAGCGGCACGTCCGATGTCCGTGCCGCGAGCAGGAAGGGAGTCGCACCGGTGGTGGTGAGCTTGGCGCGGCCGGAGTCTCCATCTTTCAGCCGCACGTTGACGTCGGCATCGTGAGCGGCGACTTGCCGCACGAGCTCGAGGGCGGTCAGCTTTCCCGAGCCGATCGGCGGCGGATCGCCGTCACCGCGGATGGGCTTGCGGACCCAGGTGATGGCATGCAGTGCGGTGTAGCCGTCGGGCGCGGCGTTTGGTTTGGCGCCGGCCTTCAGCAGGGCCAGCGCCGTCTCGAAATGACCGCTTTCCACGGCGAGCAGTAGTGCGGTCGAGCCGGGGCCTCTGTTGGGCCGCATTGGCGCGTTCACGTCTGCCCCGGCCTTTAGCAGTCGCAGAGCCACATCGGTCTTTCCCTCGCGGGCCGCAAAGAACAGCGGCGTAAACCCGGATGCGAGCGGCGTCCGGAAATCCGCGCCGGCTTCGAGGAGCGCCTCCACCACTTGCACGTGCCCCTCGGCGGCGGCCCACATCAGCGCCGTCTGCCCGTGGTGCTCCTTAGCGTTCACATCGGCGCCGCGGGCCAGCAGTGCCTCGACGGGACCGAGCCGCCCCGTGCGCGCAGCCGTCATCAGTGCCGTTTCGCCGCCGGGGAGCTTGGTGTGCGGATCGGCCCCGGCCTCCAGCAGCAAGTCGACGATCTTCCCGTTGCCGTTCATGCACGCGATCGACAACGGCGGAACGCCGTAGCGATTCGCGGCCTTCACGTCGGCGTCCGAGTTCACGAGCAGTTCCGTCAGTTCGATCTCATCGTGATAGACGGCCCAGTGCAGAGCCGTCATGCCGTCCGCCTGCGGCACGTTGACGGCGGCCCCGTCCTTCAGCAACGCACGCACCGCGGCCGCATCATTCTTTTCGGCCGCGTCAGCCAGCCTCGCGGCCGTGTCGCTGCTCGGCGCGACCTCCGCCAGAACCGGCGCCAGCGCCAGCAGCACTCCCATCACAGACAAGCTGATCTTCCGCATCGAAACCATCGCTCTCGGAGGGCGCTTCTGGCCCTCAACCCTCAACCCTCAACCCGCAACCCCGCTACACCGGCAGCGGCTCGAACAGCTCGTCCACGGTCCCGTCGCTGTCTGCGAACGAATCCAGACGCACGCCCACCTTGTCGAGAAGCGTCAGATGCAGGTTGGCCAAAGGCGTCGGCTGACTGTACCTGAGGTGACGCCCGCCGCGCATGTTTCCCGCGGCGCCGCCGGCGACGATAATCGGCAGATTGATGTGGTCGTGGACATTGGGATTGCCCATCCCGCTGCCGTAGAGAT
>JAHWKJ010000469.1 GCA_019347905.1 Planctomycetota bacterium | reverse complement strand
GAAGCTGAACGAGCCGTCGGCCGGGTGATACACCGACGACCCCAGAATGTCTCCCGGCAGCAGGTCAGGCGTGAACTGCACGCGCTGGAACTTCACGTCGATCGATTTGGCGAGTGCCTTGGCCAGCGTCGTCTTGCCGACGCCCGGCACGTCTTCCAGCAGCACCGAGCCCCCCGCCAGCAGCGCGACGATCAACAGGTCGAGGCATTCCGGCTTGCCGTGGATGACCGCCGCCAGATTCGCCGACAGCGCTTCGAGCTTCTGCCTGGCCTCGGTGGTGACGGCGGAGGTCATGCGGGGTGCTCAGTGGCTGCGGGTCGAGAGGGCTACTGTGCGGTGGTTTCGGCCAGGAAGTCGCGGAAGCTCTGGCGAATGCGATCGACGGCTGCACGAGGTCCGCTGAGCCGCACGTAGAAGTCGCGACCGCCGTCGCGGGGGATCGCCGCGGCGAGCATGGCCCAGTCGGAATGGTCGCCCGAGGACGCCATGAACGACGGCGCGGTGAAGCGGCCCTCGACGTCGATCCAGCGGGCCTGGGCGCCGCCGATCTGCATCGGCTCGACGACGGGCGGCCGATCGGGATTCGTGTCGAACTGACCGAGCCAGCGCTCGACGTTGGCCTCGATGCCGCCGCCCGTCAGCGACATCGTCATTCGCAGCTCGTCCTCGCCGGCCGGCACTGCGAACTGGGCGTCGACGAAGCTGCCCGCCGCCAGCTTCTGCTCTTTCCAGCCAGCCGGAATCGAAAAGGTCAGCCCGGCCTGGGGAAAGTCTTTGCGATAGGGACCGGTGCGAATCACTTCGGCGGCCGCCGACGCGCTTGCTGCGACCGGCGGGTGTCCCGCCGGCAGCGACGGTGAGGGGGCCCGAGCGTCATTGTCGTCCGGCGCCTCGATTAAATCGCGCCTGCTCCGGCGACCTTCATCATCGTAGCGCCAGGACACGTCTGCTTCAGATTCTTCAGCCTCACCGCCACATCCCCACGCACTCGCGGCGGCAAGTGCGACTATCAGAGAGTATCGGAGCATTGGGATTTGTCGGACTCCATTCAATGGTAAATGGTCACGCCCGGAGTTGGCCGCCTCCTGCCATGTAGACGGAGGCGGCCTTCTCATCATACGACGCTGTACCTCGAATCAGGTAGAGACTTCTCCGTTCGCGGTGCCTTGGCAACTTGGCAACTTTCACACCTCCGGGCCCCCCGGCCGCCTTGCTCCTCCCGGATCCGCGTGGGCGTCGAGTCTGGAGGGTGAAGGAGTTCACCGGTGGCTCCTGCACGCAAAGGTTCATCCGGTCTCTCTACCCCGAGCGAGAATGGTTGCGCGCCCCGGCGGAACCGGCGAAAGCGGGACGGGAAAAGAGGGCACAGGGACCGCCTCGCCGCGGCACGCGGCGCAATGACGGGACGCAGGCGATTGATCGCCCGCCGACCACGCTGTGCGGACCACAGGCACGCGCGTGACCAGCGGCATCCGGAGTTTTCCGAGCCGCCGGCCCGCCTGGCAAGGGAACGGACCGCCGCTGGCGGCTTTCCGACGGTCGAATCCCCGGGCAGCGGGGTTTTCCGCAGGTGATTCGGCCGCCGCCCCCGTCGTTGGCACACCGGTTGCGAAACAACTCTTCCGCGAAACGAACTCGATTGTTCCCAGACACGCCGGCGCGGCGACCGGCAACAACAACACTTGGACCATACCACGTTTCACCGAGGAGATCACCGATGTTGGGTTGGGCACTGATGTTTCTGCTGTTCGCGTTGATCGCCGGCGTGCTGGGCTTCGGCTTTCTGGAAGCCACGGCGGCCACGATCGCCAAGGTCCTGTTGGTTGTGTTCCTGATCGCGCTGGTCATCAGCCTGGTTTCCGGCCGGCGCATTCCTGCGTAGAGCCGGCCTCTGGACAGGTTGTGCCGACCAGCCAATAAAAGACGGGGCTGGTCGACACAAGCCGATGGGGGCCGGGCCAAGACAGACGTGTGGCTGAATCATTGAAGAATCGACAACGGAATCATCAAACACTGTTTGACGAAAGCTGAACAGAGTTTGACGAAACTGTTGAACGAAACCTCAACGAAACAGTCCCACGAACGAAACGTCCGCTTGAGAATCGACCTGCGAAAGCAGGCGAAACTTGACGGACGTTTCTTTTTGCGCGCCTGCAAATCAGCCGGCACGCGCTAGCGTGCGGTTCCTGACTTCTGGAACCGGGGGCTCGTGCCCGCCGGCTGATGAACTGCGTGAAGCGACTCACTCCGGACCAACCCGCCGCACGGCCTCCAGAACCTGCTCGTGCAGGCCGGCCGCGGAAACCACGACGCCGCGATTCGCTTCCAGCTTGCGGCCGAGAGTGAAGTCCAGCGGCAGTCCGTCCAGATCGCTCACGCGTCCGCCGGCCTCCTCGACGATGATGACGCCGCCGGCGTGGTCCCAGATGTTCTCGCGGTACTGGCTCGTCGTGGGGATTCGCAGGTAGATGTCGGCCTCGCCGCGCGCGACAGCGGCATACTTCGCCTGGCTGTCCATTTGCAGCGGCGGCTGCGCGATCCCCAGTTCGGCCGCGATCCGCGCGGAGACATCATGCGAACTGTGCTGCCGCTCGACCGACTCGCACAGCCGCGCGAGAGCTGGATCCGTCTTCCGCGACGCATGGACCTGCCGCGGCGCCGAATCACTCTGCCACGTGCGCAACCAGGCGCCGCCGCCGCGCACCGCCCAGAGCACCACGCCCGCCACGCCTTGAGTGCCACTGGTGGCGCGGGCTTGGGTGCCACTGGTGGCGCGGGCTTGGGTGCCACTGGTGGCTTGCCCACCAGTGCGAAACGCCGCTTGATGTTCGCCAGTGGGAGAAGTCGACCCGCGCTCGGCACTGGTGGGCGAGCCACCAGTGGCACCCGCCGCACCCGCCGCGAGATTGGGGCAGCCCAGCACGCCCAACACGATCCGCCCTTCAACGATCAGCGCGAGCGAGACGGCGTACTGCTCACGCCGCAGAAAGCCTTTCGTCCCGTCGATGGGATCGAGCGTCCAGAATTGTCGCTCAACGTTCGTGGTGCGGCCGCGGTCGATCCAGCCGCAGACCGCCGCTGAGTCTGCATCGAGACCTGCGCGGCGAACGTGCTCCACCACCTGTTCGAGATGTGCCGCGTGTTGCGGCTGCCGAAGTGCAGCGGAATCTTCTTCCGCCATGACGGGATCGTTCGGGAACGCTTCGCCCAGCGCCTGACAAATGACGGCCTGACTGGCAAAGTCGGCCACCGTCACCGGCGAGCGGTCCTGCTTCGCCAGCGCCTCCGGACGGATCGTTGCCTGCACATTGCGACACACGCCCATTGCCGTCCGCACGGCAGCCAGGGCGACTTCGAGTTCCAGTTGCCAGGTGACGTTCGCCATCGACGCTCACTCGTAGCACAAGCGTCTCGCTTGTGCCGCTTTGGTTCGCAAATCTGAACGGATTGGTATTTCGAGCAAGCGGGACGCTTGCTCTATGAACGCGACTCCGCCAGCGGCAACTCCACCGGGCGCTGCTCCTGGCTGCTCTCGTGCACGGCCTCGGTAAATTCCATGTATTCGACGCCGGTGGCGAAATCGGTGAAGCGCACCCGCTCTTCGCCGCGGATCGCGGCAATGAACTCCGCCTCGACTCGCCAGCCGCCGCGCAGCTCCGCGGGAATCTCAGCGACCGCGAGTTGCTTGTCGCCGGCCCGGCCGATCAAGAGGCGTTCCTGAGGCGTGACCTCAAGCTTGATCGTGCCGCGGCTGCCGTAGAGGTGCAATTGCAGTCCCGGGCCGAACAGATCGACGCCGCTGAGGTGGTACAAGCCGCGCCCGCCGCCTTCCAGCAGCGTGAGGATCTGCACGCTGTCGGGGACAGTGGCCTGCGCCGTGCCTCCGCCGGGTTCACGAAGCACGGAGTTGAAAATCGTCGTCTGGGCGAACACGCGCGTGGGCCGCGGCGCCCAGCGGAGGGCCGCTTCGTGCAGGATGCCCAGGGCCAACATGTTGAGACCGCTCTTCTCGCGGTCCTGCCGCCAGTGCAGCTCGCGGCTGGAATCCCAGAAGAGATCGTTGGCGCCGATGACCACCAGCTCGCGGAAATCTCCCAGGAAGCCGTCGTCGATCCACTTCCGCACGTATTCGTGCTGCACGAGCCCGAAGGGACTGGGGACGATCTGGGCGACAAGCTCCGGGTGCTTCTGCGAGGCCGCAAGCATCCGCCGTGCTTCGGACGCATCGCGAGCCATGCGGGCTTCGGTCAGCACGTGCTTGCCGGCTTCGAGGGCCGCGCACGTCACCTCGCAGTGCAGGTTCGGCCACGTGCCGATGACCACCGCATCGAGGCTGCGATCTTCAACGAGTTCGCGCCAATGGTTGTAGGTCCGCGGAATGCCGAATTCATCGGCCGCGCGGCGGGTCGATGCGGGCGAGCTGTTGACGACGCCGACGATCTCGACGCCCTCAATCGCCCGCAGACCGGGGATGTGCTTTTTCCGCGTGTTGTCGCCGGCTCCGACGATGCCGACGCGCGCTGCCACTGCCATCGCGCCGCGTCTCCCGCGTGCGCGAAGTGAAACTCCGCTGCACGTCCGCTTCCACGTTCCGGAGAAGGTGCGCCGATTCTACGCCCGTGCGGCGGGCAGTGCCACGCTGCCGCGCTTATCCTTCGTAGCACAAGCGTCTCGCTTGTGCGGAGAGCGCTGCATCGTCGCGTTGGGAACGGCTGAGCAAGCGGGACGCTTGCTCTACGATCAGTAGCCCTGATTGCGGCAGCAGCGCCGGGCCAGAAACAGCAGTCGCTCCAGCGTCGAGCGCTCCAGTTTCGGCAGCCGCCCCAAGGCCTCTTCGTCGAGCAGCGGAAGATCGGCGGCGCGGAGAGCTTCGACGAGCTGCTCGCGCGGCATGCGGGCGATGTGGCCGTGGGAGAGGCTCGCGACGGAGGCCTTGTTGAATTCTCGCGAGAAAGCTCCCGGAGCGATCGTGGCCAACGCAGTCATGTGCAACTTTCGTGGTTTGTGCGGCGGGTCTCGCAGTTCC
>JAHWKJ010000468.1 GCA_019347905.1 Planctomycetota bacterium | reverse complement strand
GCGAATCCGCGAGCCCAGCACGCAATCGCAGATGCCCAGTCGCAGGATGTCGAGCGCGATCGGGATCACGCGGCAGTCGTACTGGTAGTCGGGGTGAATCATCACGACGAACTCGGCGTCCGTTTCGAGGATGCGCAGGTAGCAGGTCTTCTGGTTGGCGCCGTAGCCGCGGTTCGCCTCGTGGACGATCGTTTCGAGCCCCAGTTCGCGGGCGATGGCGACGGTGTCGTCGGTGCTGCCGTCGTCGACTAGCACGATGCGGTGGACAGTTCCGGGCGGGATTTCCTCGACGGTCTTCCGCAGCGTCGCCGCCGCGTTGTACGCGGGCATGACGGCGATCACGCGGCCCGTCGTATGCGGCGAGGAGTGGGCGACGTTCAACGTTCAACTTCCCACGGCGGAAACGTTTAGCCGCCCTTAGCCGTTTAGCCGCGTCCCAGCGGGACGCGCGTCCCGTTGGGACGCGGCTAAACGTTATAGAGCGCAACAGGAAAGGCCCGCCACCCCTCCGGGGCGCGGGCCTTTCACCGTGCAATTGTCAGGTTGCTGAAGACCGCGATTTACTCGAGGATCTTCGGGAGATCGGCCATGACCTTGTCGACGGCCTTGGCGTTGAACTCGCCCTTCTTGAAGGCGTGGTTGGCCTTCACCTCCTGCTTCGTCCACAACAGGACGGTGACGTCGGCGTCCTCGGCGATTTTGTACTTGGGCGGGCCGGCGGTGCCGTCGAAGAGCGTCAGCGGCACGTTTTCAGAGATGCCGTGCTTCTTGGCGGTTTCCGTCAGCTTTTCTTCGGTGGCGTCGGGATCGTCGGTGAGCAGGACGACAAACGATTTGAGCTGCTTGTCCTCGTGCTCGGCAATCTGCTTGTCGATCTTCTTGACCAGACTGGCCAAGTCGTCGGTCATTTCCCGTGCGAAGACGGTCACGACCGGACGTGCTCCGAAGCGTCAGCGATAGCAGAGCGAAGTGCCCTTCTGCGGGCCGGTGACGTCCTTCACGTTGAAGGCGCCGGCCTTTTCGCCGGGCTGAAGACCCGACTGCAGTTCGCCTGCCATCGCCACGCCGGCCGCCAGCACGAGGGCCGACGACAGCGCAAGCGTTCTCATAACGGGTGCTCCTCCAAGTTGTGTACGGCTCAAACGCGGTCGGGCGCGCGCCCGGCCTGACTTGCGGTTGATTCTAACGGCGGGGGGTGGTTGTCGAGCGTGCTTCCGCTGATACATCAAAGTTCTCTGATAACGATTGCTTATGATTCGCCCGGCAGCGTTGAGCCACGACTTGCCAGAGGAGCGCGCTCGTCACGGGGTCAGACCCCTTTGCGGACGGGCGATGCAGAGCTTGGAAAACGGGTGAGCCGCAAAGGGGTCTGACCCCGATTTATGCGGCTCGCAGCAGCGGCGTAGCGGCCGTCGCGGCCTGCATGGCGGCGACTTCCTCGGCCAGGGCGGCGTAATCTTTCGCGCCGGCGCATGAGGGATCGTAGTCGAAGATCGACTGCCCGAAACTGGGCGCCTCGGCCAGCTTGATGTTGCGGCGCACGCGCGTCTCGAACACTTTCGCCCCCGCCCAGGGAACGTCGGCGTCGCTGGCTTCCAGAAACGCCATCAGGTCCTCGCTCACGTCGGCAGCCAACCGAGTCCCGGTTTCGTACAGGCACAGCACGATCCCCGACACCCGCAGCTCGCGGTTCAGCCGCCGCGTGACCAGGGCCGTCGTCTCGAACAGCTTCGAGAGACCCTGCAGGGCAAAGAAATGCGGCTGCAGCGGAATGAACACCTCGCGGGCGGCCGAGAGCGCGTTGACCGTAAGCACTCCCAGCGACGGCGGGCAGTCCATGATCAGAAAGTCGAAGTCGTCGGCGAACTTCGTCTGCTGGAGCGCCTCCCGCAGGAGCAGCTCGCGATTCGGCACGTCGGCCAGCTCCATCTCCGCGCCCGCGAGGTTGAGATTCGAGGGGACGACGCAGAGGTTCGGCCCGACCTCGCGCCGCGTCTCGTCCAGCGGCTGCGAGCCGGTCAATACGTCGTACACCGTGGGGCCGCCGTCGTCCCAGGCGTCGATGCCCAGATGGATCGACGCGTGCCCCTGCGGATCCAGGTCGACGACGCAGACCCGCCGCCCCTGCCGGGCCAGCGCGGCCGCCACGTTCACGCTGGTGGTCGTCTTGCCGACCCCGCCCTTCTGGTTCATGACGGCGATCGTTCGCATAGCGCATCCTGTCTGCCGTAGCACAAGCGTCTCGCTTGTGCGGGAAAGTCGCAATGAAGATGAACTGCTTCGTCCTCAGAGCAAGCGAGACGCTTGCTCTACGCGAAGCACGCCGCGAAGGCCGCGGGAGTCTATCGGCGGGCACCGAACGCCGGAAGGTCAACCGCCGCCACGGATTCGTGTTGGCGTTGGCGCGTGGCCGGGCTAGAATCCGCGACCATTGTTCCGGGACTCCTTCCGGCGAACCGCCGAGGGTCCCGCTATCGACACGCCGCTGTCGCCAGGGAGGGCCGCATGAGCACGTTTCTGTTCACCAGCGAATCCGTCAACATGGGCCATCCGGACAAGGTGGCCGACCAGATTTCCGACGGCGTGCTCGACGCCCTGCTGGAGCAGGACCCGCTGTCGCGCGTGGCCTGCGAAACCTTGTGCACCACCGACCTCGTCGTGCTCTCGGGCGAAGTCACCACGCAGGCGAAGGTGGACCATGTGGCACTCGTGCGGCAGATCGTCCGCGAGATCGGCTACACCGGCGACGACGTCGGCTTCAATGCCGAGACATGCCGGGTGTTCCTCTCGCTGCACACGCAAAGCGGCGACATCGCCATGGGCGTCGATCGCGAGGGGGCGGGCGACCAGGGGCTGATGTTCGGCTACGCCTGCAACCAGACACCCGAGCTGATGCCGCTGCCGATCGCGCTGTCGCATCGCATTCTCAACCGGCTGACCGAGCTGCGGCAGCAGGGCGCGGTCGATTGGCTGCGGCCGGACAGCAAGAGTCAGGTGACGGTCGAGTACGAGGGCCGCAAGGCCGTGGGCATTTCGGCGGTGGTCGTCTCCACGCAGCACGCGCCGCACGTGTCGCAGGACGAGATCGCCGACTTCGTGATTTCGGAAGTCATCGAGCCTTCGGTCCCGAAGCGGCTGCTCGGTCCGCGGACAAAGTTCCACATCAACCCCACGGGCCGCTTCGTCGTCGGCGGACCGCACGGCGATACGGGCCTCACGGGACGCAAGATCATCGTCGATACCTACGGCGGCTGGGGCCGCCACGGCGGCGGGGCCTTCAGCGGAAAGGACGCGACGAAGGTCGACCGCTCGGCGGCTTACATGGCGCGGCACGTGGCGAAGAACATCGTCGCCGCGGGGCTGGCCGACGAATGCGAGATCCAGCTTGCGTACGCGATCGGCGTGGCCGACCCGGTTTCGATCCGGGTGGACACGGCGGGGACGGCGGCGATTCCCGAAGAGCGGATCGCGAAGCTCGTCCGCGAGCACTTCCCGCTGACGCCGCGGGGCATCATCGAGTCGCTCGAACTGCGGCGGCCGATTTTCCGCCGCACGGCCTGGGGTGGCCACTTCGGCCGCGACGACGCGGCATTCACGTGGGAATCAACGGACAACGCCGCCGCCCTGCGCGCCGCCGCGGGCCTCGGCGCCGCCCAGCCGCACCGCACCCGCAAGGCCGCCTGACCATCGCGATTTTTGCCGCAAGAATGCACAGAAGGCGCAAAAGTGCTGGCACATTGTGCCACCGCTTTGCCTCTTCGCGGCGCTTGGGGTGATTGGCACCGGGGCTCCTCATTGCCGAACAATGTCGAACGCGTGAAATCCGCCGCGACCTGCATATACTGAAGACGTGCGACACAGCACGATTGGACTCCTCCATGCGCATCCGCGACATTTACAAGCAGGGCTTCGGCCTGTCGATCGAAGTCTTTCCGCCGAAGTCGACCGACGGCGACGAGGCGCTGTTGCGCACACTGGGGCGGCTGGCGCCCTATCGGCCGGGGTTCTTTTCGTGCACGTACGGGGCCGGCGGGACCACGCGGACGCGCACGCTCGACTGGTGCGTGCAGATTCAGAAGCGGTTCGCGCTGACGGCCACCGCGCATTTCACGTGCGTCGGCTCGACGCGGGGGCAGCTTCTCGACTGGCTGCACCTGGCCCACGACCGCGGCCTGCGGAACATCATGGCCCTGCGCGGAGACCCGCCCAAGGGTGAGGATGAATTCAAGCCGGTTGCCGGCGGCTTCCGCTATGCCAACGAACTCGTGGCCCTCGTCCGCGAGCACTTTCCGGACGTGGGCCTCGGCGTGGCCGGCTATCCCGAAAAGCATCCCGAAGCACCGCATGCGCAGCTCGATCTCGACAACCTCAAGCGCAAGGTGGACGCCGGCGCCGATGCCGTGTTCACGCAGCTCTTCTACGTGAACGAGAACTTCCTGCGATTCCGCGACGCATATACGCAGGCCGGCATTGGGGTGCCGCTCGTGCCGGGAATCATGCCGATTACGGAATTCGCCCGCATCCAGCGGATCACGTCGATGTGCGGGGCGACGATCCCTGAGGATCTCGCAACCCGTCTGGAAGCCGCGCAGGACGACAAAGCGGCCCAGTTCGAGATCGGCGTCGAGCACGCGATCCGTCAGTGCCGCGAACTGATGGCCGCGGGCGTGCCGGGCATCCACTTCTACGTCTTGAACCGCTCCGAGGCCTGCGAGAAGATTCTGGAAGGGCTGGATCTGGCGCCGGTGAAGGCGGTGTGTGCTTGACGGGGAAACAGGAAAATGTCGTCCGATCGCCTGCAATCGGTTCTAAAAGTACTCGAGGAACTGTCCGTCGACGAACAGCGGCAGTTGCGCAACGCACTTGACGTCCGCCTGGGTTCAAAGCCTCCGACTGAGGCAGCGTTCAATGAGCTGCTTCGCGCTCGAGGGATTCTCGCGCCGCGAGGACCTGGAAAGCCGATGAAGGAGGACGAACGGGCACCCCTGGTACACGTTGATGGGGAACCGGTCTCGGAAACCATCATT
>JAHWKJ010000467.1 GCA_019347905.1 Planctomycetota bacterium | reverse complement strand
GTCGAGAACATCTGCGTCCGCGCGGCGTTCCACAGATAGGCGATCAACGTCTGGGCGCCGGCGACAAAACCGCCCATGACGCCCACGGCCTTGCTCAGCGTGCCGATGCGCACGCCGACGCGCTCTTCGACGCCCAGTTCCTCGCACGCACCGCGGCCGGAGTCGCCATACACGCCCGTTCCGTGCGCTTCGTCGACGACGATCGTCGCCTCGAATCGCTCGGCCACATCGCACAGTTCGACCAGTGGAGCGACGTCGCCGTCCATGCTGAAGACGGCGTCCGTGATGATGAACCGCCGCCGGGCGTTTGCGGCGCGGCTTAGCTCGCGCTGGAGACGTTCCAGTCGATCGTGCCGATACACGCGCAGCCGCGCTCCACACAATCGGCAGGCGTCGACGAGGCTCGCATGATTGAAGCGGTCGCAGAACACCACATCTTTCTCGCCGGCGAGCGCGGTGATGGTGCCGACGTTGGCCGCGTAGCCGCTGGGAAACAGAATCGCCGCCGGTTGCCGCTCGAACTCCGCCAGCCGGCGCTCCAGCGCGGCGTGCCACGGCGTTCGGCCGCTCACGAGGGCGCTGGCCCGCGAGCCGACGCCGCACTGCTCCATCGCGCCCCGCGCTGCCGCGATCACCCGCGGATCGCCGGCAAGATCGAGATAATCGTTGCCCGCGAAGTCGATCAGGATACGGTCGGCGATGCGGCAGCGGCCGCCGCCCAGCGGCGTCACTTCCCGGCGGGCGCGCAGCAGGTGCTCCTTCTCGCGCTGCTCCAGATCGGCCGCGATCCAGCGAAGTTCTGGCCGTGCGGAAGGGGTCAGACCCCTTTGCGGAGCAGCGATCTGCGGTTGTTCTGCGTCGCTCGTCCGCAAAGAGGTCTGACCCCGTTCGCCAGACGCTTCCTGCGCCGAGGTCATTCGAGCACCGAGTCGCTCATGCGGCCTTCGAACGACAGGATCGAATCGCTCGACGCCACCTCCGCGTCGTCCCACACGTAAATCCCCGGCCGCACGACGCCCATGTCCTTCACCTTGACCGTCACCCGCGGCCACTTTTCCAGCGGCGTCAAGAGCTCGAACCGCTCGCCCTTCACCAGGATCGTATCGCCCACGAGCGCCGGCCCGATCGACGGATGCCAGGCAATCGGGTAGCCGGCCTCGAGCCGCAGATCGCTGCCGGGAGTGACGACGGACTCGGACGAGTGGTAGCCGATGGCCTCGCCCTGGTCGGCCAGCCGCCACTCATTGGGATAGTCGAACTTCTCGTAGATCCGCTCGACGCGCCGCCAGGCCTCGCCCAACGTCAAACCGGCCTGGGAAAAATACATGCCGGCGGCCTGCATCAGGATCGTGCGGTAATGGGCGTCGCGCAGCTCCTTGGCGGGCGGACCGAAGCTCACCGTCCGCGTGGCCAGCGCGCACAGCCCGTGACGCCGTCCCACCGCTGACAAAATGCAGAACCGCTCGGCCCGATCGCCGCCGAAGCCCCACCAGCGGTAGCGGCGCGTGTTCCCGTCCGCCGAGACCTGCAGCCGCTCGGGAACGATCGAGCGCTTCAGCAGCCGATGCGCCAGTTCGCCGGCGATCTCGGTCTCGGTCCGGCCGGGCCGCAGATACCGGGCCGTCGCTTCGACGGCGTGCGCCACCTCGCGACCCAGCGCCCGCAGCCGGTCGCACTCGAACTCGCTGAGCGGCAGGCGCAATGCGGCCAATTCGTCTGCGACGTCGCGGGTGCGCCCCGGCCCTGTGTCGCCAGCGACTTTGCGGCCGCGGCAGAGATCCTCGATGAGCTGCCGCCGCGGCTCCTGCCAGGGCCGCTCCTTCAGTTGAAAGCCAAGCCCGTACAATTCGCGGTCGAACAGCCTGCCGGAATCGACGTTGGACGTGACGACGACGCGGGCATCGGACGTGACGAACAACGCGGCGGTCGTCTCCGACGACCCCGAGCGCGACGCGTCGCCGCCGGCCGTAAACCAGGCGAAGTTTTCGGGGCGTTCGATCAACAGCGCGTCCGAACCCTGCGCCTCGAGAAACGCAGCCACTGCAAGCTGCCGCTGCTCGACCACCTCCCGACGGCGCGGATCGGACGCAGGCAACTCGCCGGATGAGGGCGGGCCGTACTGTCCTTGTTGCGAGAGCGCGCTGAGGCCCATCGCCGCCGCACCGGATTGAGTAAAAAACCCCGCTTATGCCTCTGCTGAAACAGTGCGCGATGGCTGGGGCGAAGTCAAGGAGATTGTTCCGCTGATCCGCCGTCCGGTCACTCGCTTCGGAGTGGGATCTCGAGCTGCGACGGCGGAATCTCCAGCCCGGTGCGGTGCTCCTCCACGAGCGCCGCGATTCTCTCGATCACCTCCGGGTGCTCCTTGGACACGTCGCGCTCTTCCGACGGGTCGTGCTCCAGGTGAAACAGCACCGGCGGATCGTGTGACTGCGCCTGCCCGCCGCCGTAGGCGGGCTGTGTGATGTAGTGTGCCTTCCACGGCCCATGTCGCACGGCCATCAGCCGCTGTCCGCGGTAATAGAACATCGCCTCCCGCGGGCTTCTGCCCGTTCCGAACAGCGCGGGCCGCAGGTCCATGCCGTCGATGACGCGATCCGAAGCAACTTTACCGCCGGCCAGCAGCACGCTGGTGGTGAAGATGTCCATCGTCGAGCCCAGCTCCGCCGACGTGCCGCCGCCCGCGATCTTTCCTGGCCACCAGACGAGCGGGGCTCGCGCATGCCGCCTTCCCACGTGCTGCCCTTGCCATCGCGCAACAGGCCCGCCGAGCCGCCCTGCTCGCCGAAGATCAGCCAGGGACCGTTGTCGCTCGAGAACCAGACGATCGTGTTCTCTGCCAGGTCCAATCTCCGCAAAGCGTCGAGCACCTGGCCCACGCACCAGTCGATCTCCTCGACCACGTCACCGTACAGCCCGCGGCTCTGGTCCTCAAACTCGCTGGAGCGGAACAGCGGCACGTGCGGCATCGTGTGCGGCAGGTAGAGAAAGAACGGCTCGTCCTGGTGCTCCCGGATAAAGCGCACCGCCTCTTCCGTGTACCGCCGCGTGAGCGTCGTCTGGTCGGCCGGACGCTCGACGATTTTGTCATCGCGCATCAGCGGCACGCTCCAGTATTCGCTCTTCGGATCGTTGAACGCGGCACGTCCGCCCGGGGCGTCGGCGACGCGGTCCATATCGTTCGAGTAGGGGATGCCGAAGTACGAGTCGAAGCCGTTGGAGGTCGGCAGAAACTGCGGCAGGTGCCCCAGGTGCCACTTGCCGACGCAGGCCGTTGCATATCCGCGCTCTTTGAGAGCCTCGGCCAGCGTGATTTCATCCGCCGGCAGGCCGCCGCCGGAGTTGGGGAACAGCACGCGGCGCTTGTCGCTGCACATACCGCTGCGGATCGGCAGCCGCCCGGTGAGCAGCGCCGCGCGGCTGGGCGTGCACACCGACGCCGCCGAATAGAACTGCGTGAGCTTGAGGCCCTCGGCCGCCATGTGGTCGAGATGCGGCGTGCGAATCGTCGGGTGCCCGAAGCACCCCAGGTCGCCGTAGCCGAGGTCGTCCGCGTAGATGACGACGATGTTCGGCCGTTCGTAGTGGCCGGCTTCAGCCGGCCTTCGGGAGGGTTGCCGTTCGCGCTCGGCGCCGATCGGCTGAAGCCGGTCACTATCGACCCGGCTCCTTTCGGAGCCCGGCTGAAGCCGGCCACTACGAACATCGTTGGCCGCGACTTCGCGGATACGGATATTCTTCCAGCGGCACACCGCACCCTTGGGCCAGCCCATGCCGCCGTGGACCTGCACGGCGATATGGCCCTTCGGCCCCAGCAGTTCGGCGACCTTCTCTTTGTCGTACTTCGGGTGCTCGAACGAGGCCCCATCGAATTCCGTGACCTTCCTGCCGTTGATCCAGGTGGTGATCTGCGGCGGGTTGCCGACGACGCGGACGCGGGCCGTGTTCCAGTCGCCGAGCTTCCAGGCCTTCACCCATTCCTCGCCGGAGATGGTATAGCCCGGCGGCTTGTCCTCGACCGGCTCGGTCCTGAGTCCCGTGAGCTGCTTCACGTCGTCGTCGCCATAGACGCCGAAGATGCTGAAGCTGCGGTTGGTGAACCCGCCGGTGCCTTCGCCGTAGATGTGTCCGACGTTTCCCGCATCGTGGTAGTCGACCATCATCTGAAAGCACTGCCCGCGGTCATTGGACCGCACGAACAGCCCCGAATCGACGCCCCAATCGGGCCGCAGGTCAATTTCCAGCTCGAAGTGGCCGAACTGGCGGTCGGTCAGCAGAATCCCACCGTTGCCGCTGCCCGGCGGATCCTGCTCGCCGACGATGGCCCCGTCGTCCACGCGCCAGCGGCCGCCGGTGCCGTGCCCGATTTTCTCGGGATTGGTGTGCCAGCCCTTCAGCGTCTTGCCGTCGAAGAGCGAGATCCATTCTTCCTCAGCGGCGAAGGCCGGAGCGGTGAGCGCCAGAAAGAAGGCCGCGACAGGAAAGAACGCTCTCATGATGCCTGCGCCCCAGTGGAGTGATGATGCGAGACGCACAGCCTCACGTCGGGGCGTCTCTTTGCCTTCTTTGAACACGAACGGGCTCATGGAACGTTGAGTGGCTCGTCCCAAATGCGGTGCCGCTCGCTGGCGAAGCCGCTGACGAAGTCCATGACTTCCAGGAGCACGTCTTCCGCCGCTTCCTGCCCCTCGGCAGCGAGTTGGCACCGCAAGTCTCCGAGCAGTTCATACACTTCGCGCTGGCCGTGGCCGCATTCTTTCAGACGGCGGACAACCGCAGTCACCGCCTGCAGCGGGTCGTCCGCCGCCAGCGCCGCACGGGATCTCGCTGTGAACATCGCAATTCATGGCGTCGTTCCGAGAGTGCGGGCCGATGCGCCAAGAGCAGGCTTGTCGCCCGCGGTCGGCATCATGCTGCGAAAGATGAACGTGGCGGCCTGCGACATCGTCTTGCCGTCGGCACTGTCTTAGGACGCGCTCAACAATAAGTTACCGAATTAGTCGCTTCCGCTTGGGCAGAATCGCATAGT
>JAHWKJ010000039.1 GCA_019347905.1 Planctomycetota bacterium | reverse complement strand
GGGGGCGCAGCACTTCGGAGCCGGAGCGCAACAGCTCGGCGCCGGAGCGCAGCAGTCCCCATTGTCATGGTGCAGAAAATCGAACAATCCGGCGTCGGCGGTATTCGCGCCGGCGCAACAGATCATCAACGCAGCCGTCAGGGTCATCCACTTCATACCTGGCATCTCCTCGAAAGTCAGTTTCCGAGACGAACGTGAGGAACTCCGGGTGTTGCTCAGGACGGTCCCGCCCGTCGCATGCAGAATGCACTGTTGGAGTCCGACGCTCACTGAGGTTTCAGAAACACTAGTCGGAGTTTCGTCATTTCCTCCGAGCGGCGCGCGTCAGAAACCGCCCGCGATTGCGATTGCCGGCCGAGTGGCTCATGATCTGTCAGTCGTGCCGGTTGTGAGAGCCGCCGGACGACCCGGAGTCGAGCGACCGGACCGGCCCCGCGAAATCATCGGCAAAGTCAGGGGCCGGTATCGCGTGGAGAAGCCTCGGCGACCTGAACGTTCACGGAGCCGCTGCGCGTGGAAACGGCTGTGCGGATTGCGGGGACGCTGGGGCTGATTCTGCTCGCGGCCGCCCTCGGCGCGGCTTGGCGAACCTGCCGCCTAATGACGCTGCGGACGGCGTGGTGGTGCGCTCTGGGTGCGACCGCGGTCTGGGCGGCCGTCTGGACGGCGAGCGAACTCGTGCAGGTGCTTCGCGGCGGCTGGGCCGGACTGGCCTGGTATCTCGCCGCCGTGTTGATGCTTACGCCGTCCCTCGCCGTGCTGGGCGCGCGGCGGCCGGTCGCGGCGGTCTGGCCGTGGTTCGTGCTCCTGCCGCTGGTGCTGGTGCTGTCGCTGCCGGCCGTGGCGGTCATTCGCACCAACTTGGGGGACGATCCGGCAACGTTTGAAACCTTTGAGCTGGAAGCGCCCGCCGCGGCCGGTTTTCTGCTCGTCCTGCTGATGGGAGCAGGAAACTACGCGGGCACGCGGTGGACGGTGCCGGTGGTATTGTATGCCGCGGCGTGCGGCCTGCTCGTTTTCGAACGCGCCGGCTGGCTGGCGAGCGGCTCCGCGCCCCAGAGGGCGACGCTGTGCCTCGGCGGTTCCGCGGCCGCGCTGTGGTGGGCGGCGTCGAGGCGACGCTTTGCGCGCGATGGGTTAGACCGCCTGTGGGCCGACTTCCGCGACACGTTCGGCATCGTCTGGGCCCGCCGCGCCGCCGACCGCATCAACGAAGCGCTCCTCGCGCGCGAACTGCCGCTGCGGATGGGTATCGAGGGTCTTTACGAGTTCTCGACGGAATCTGTCGACGAGGCGCTCATCGAGGAATCGCGTGCGCAGGCCGAGCAAACGCTGCGCTGGCTCTTAAAGCGCTTCGTCGATCCGGCGTGGATCGCGGAGCGGTCCGTCCATCGAGACACATGAGGTGGCAGTATGCTAATGGAGCCACCCGCAGTTCACCACTTGAGGATCATCCTAATGTCAATGGTTTCGCGAATCATGCTTGCGGCCGGACTGCGGACAGTCGCTGGGGCGGCGCTGTCGCTCTTGATTGCATTTGCAATCGTTGAGGGTGCACGCATCGGGATGATCGGCCTCGGAGTGACTCGGCCTTCGCACGACGCGTGGGTTCTCTTCAGCGGCGTGCAGCAGACGGCGTGGCAGCTCGAGTTGGTGTGTCTTGGGGCGTTGGTGGTCGGCTGCGCGCTTCTGCGCGTCGGCAGCCGTGCTGGCACAATGCAACGATGGGCCGGTGCGGCGGTTCTCTTCACAGGCCTGACCGTTGCCAGCCGCACGACACTCCTCTACACGGGCACCATCCTCATGGAGTACGACTGGCGGTTCAACATCGCCGCCTGGGCGACATTTACGGAAACCACTTGCCTGCTGGCGACGTTACTGGCCTTCGATATGGTCGTTCGCGCGCTGGCGGACAGAGCAGGCGACGACGAACTCCGCGCATTCGCGGCATCGCATGCCACGTTCGTTCTTTGCCTGAGTGCGTTGCTTCTGTTTCGGCAGCTTACGGACACAGCGCACCATCTGATCGGCGCAATGGGAAGGCTCGAGGTTTGCCTGCGGTTGGTCCTGGGCTCGATTTGCCTCGCTTGGACGGTTCGCCTGGCACGCGATGCGGCGCGTACTTGCCGGTCCAGGCCGCAATCGGCATCCTGACGATCCGCCATGACGTACCTGCGTTTGGCGCACGGTCACGCGTCACCGAAAGACGCATGGTTCCGCGCTCGCGGCGGATATACAATCCCCCCTTCGATCGCGGTACGTCTCGCCGATGTGCCGGAACCGCCGGGAGCACCTCTCTTTATGCCCACACAAGAAGCCCAGTCGCGGCAGCTCGACGGGCTGATGAATCTGGTTGAAGTGACCTGCCGGCTCGCGGCGCAGCACGATCTTGATGACGTGCTGGGGACGGTCACCACCGGCGCGTGCGCCGCGCTCGACTGTGAGCGGGCCAGCCTCTTTCTTTACGATGCCGCGACCACCGAGCTGTTTACACGGATTGTGACGGAACTGGAGATCGAAGAGATCCGCTTTCCGGCCGATCGCGGCGTTGCCGGCTGGGTTGCCCGCTCGGGGGGCCTTGCGAATATCCAGGATCCGCACGCGGACGAGCGCTGGAACCCTTCCTTCGACCGGCAGACCGGCTTTCGCACGCGCAATATCCTCGCCGCCCCGCTGCGGTCCGTTCGCGACGGCCGGATGGTGGGCGTGCTGCAGCTTCTCAACAAGCGCGCAGGCGGTTTTGAAAGTTTCGATGAACGGCTGGTGGAGGCGTTTGCGGCCCACGCGGCCACGGCTCTGGAGCGGGCGCAGCTTCTCGAAGAAGCGCGGCAGCATCAGGAACTGCGGCTGGCGGTCGAAATGGGCCGCAGCATTCAGGCCAGCTTTCTGCCGCAGACGCTGCCGGCCGTGCCGGGTTACTCGCTGGCTGCGTGGTGGCAGCCGGCCGAATCGGTCAGCGGCGACTACTACGACGCGGTGTTTCTTCCGGACGGCCGCCTGGGGCTGGTGGTGGCCGACGTGAGCGGCCACGGCGTCGGGCCGAGCCTGTTGATGGCCTCGCTGCGGGCCATGCTCCGCGCGGTCACGCGCGAAATCTCCGATCCGGGGCCGATCCTCGCTCGGCTGGCGAAGGCTCTTTATCCCGACCTTCAGGACAGCCGCTTCGTCACGCTGCTGCTGGGAGCGCTCGATCCCGTCTGTCACGAGTTCGAGTTCGCCAATGCAGGACACGGACCGGCCCTGCACTTCAGCCGTCGCACGGGCGGCATCGCCGCGCTCGACGCGACCGAGATGCCGCTGGGCGTCGTCGAAGATCTCGATCCCGGAAGCGTGCAGCGGCTGTCGCTGGACCCGGGCGACGCGCTGCTCATTGGCACCGACGGCGCGTTCGAACTGCGGAATGAGGACGATGAGATGTTCGGCATCGAACGGCTCGAACGGCTGATTGTCGAACACTCGCACCGGCCGGCGTCTGACGTTCTGAACGCCATGCGGGCGGCGATCGCGGCCTTCAACCCGCGCGAGCATCCACCGGACGACGTCACGGTGCTCGTAGTCAAGCGCGATGCCGGTCCATCTTGACACAAGCTGCCTGCAGCCATACGGTTCTGCACCTCGGCGAGCTTCCCGCCGCGGCCGGTCCGCTGCTACAGTCAATGTTGGCGAGTCAAGGGGTCAGACCCCTTTGCGGCTCACACGCTGACCAACCTCAATGCCGCTGGTCCGCAAAGGGGTCTGACCCCGTGCGATCCGGCGGCTTACGATCTCGATTTGTCACGGAATTCTTCAATGAGACGTCGCGTCGTCGTCACCGGCATCGGCTGCGTGACTCCGGTTGGAAACGATGTGGAAAGCATGTGGCAGGCCGTGCGCGAGGGCCGCAGCGGCATCGGCCGCATCACGCATTTCGACGCCGCCAACTTTCCCACGCAGTTTGCCGCGGAAGTCGGCGGCTACGACCTCGGCCGCTACGTCGAGGATTCCGAGCGCTTCCGTCATGCCGGGCGGAACATCCGGTTCGCGATCGGCGCGGCGCGGCAGGCGATGGACGACTCGGGCGTGCTCGACAGCGGCCTCGATCCTTCGCGGCTGGGAGTCTATCTGGGGGCCGGTGAAGGGCAGCAGGATTTCATGATCTTCATGAGCCTCGTGGCCCAGGCGCAGCGGGACGGCAAGCTGGACCTGGAAATCTTCACCCGGCAGGGCCTGGAAAAGCTGCATCCGCAGGCGGAAATGGAGCAGGAGCCGAACATGCCGGCCGGCCACCTCGCCGGGCTGTTCGACGCTCAGGGGCCGAACCTCAACTGCCTGACGGCTTGTGCGGCGTCGAGCCAGGCGATCGGCGAGGCGGCCGAGATCATCCGCCGGGGCGATGCCGAGGCCATGCTCTCCGGCGGCGCGCACAGCATGATCCACCCGTTTGGCGTGACGGGCTTCAACCTGTTGACGGCCCTGTCCACCCGCAACGACGCGCCGGAGAAGGCGTCGCGGCCCTTCGACCGCGACCGCGACGGCTTCGTGCTGGGCGAAGGCGCCGGCATGGTTGTGCTGGAAGAGCTGGAACACGCCCGCGCACGGGGGGCGCAGATCTACGGCGAGATCGTCGGCTACGGCTCCACCGCCGATGCCTATCGCATCACCGACATCCATCCCGAAGGCCGCGGCGCCGTGGCCTGCATCCGCATGGCCATGAAAGACGCCGGCCTGAACACCGACGGGGTGGATTACATCAACGCGCACGGGACCAGCACGATCGTAAACGACCGCGTGGAAACGTCGGCCATCAAACAAGCACTGGCGGAGGATGCGCGCCACGTTCCCGTCTCCAGCATCAAGAGCATGATGGGCCATCTCATCGCCGCCGCCGGCAGCGTCGAGGCCATCTGCTGCCTGCTGGCGATCCGCGATGGCGTTCTGCCGCCGACGATCAACTACGAGACGCCCGATCCCGAGTGCGATCTCGATTACGTCCCCAATGCGGCCCGCGAAGCCCCCGTGCGGCGGGCACTGTCGAACAGCTTCGGGTTCGGCGGGCAGAATATTTCCCTCATCTTCTCGAAATTCACAGCTTGAGAGGCACCCCTTCGGCTCCGGCGGCTGGTATGATGGGCCAGATCCGGCATTCCCGGTCCTTTGCTTTGTCGCCATTGTCACCTTGTCCGAGCTCGGTGCCGCCGTGGGCTGGGTTATTGCCGGGATCTTTGCGGCGCTTGTGCTGGCGGAAGTGCTGGTTCACGCGCTGGTGATTCCGCTGGTGCTGCCGATCTTCGAGAGGCGGCCGCCATTTTCCGTGGAGCCGGCCGGCCCGCATCCTGGGTCACGCAGCGTGCGGATTCCGACTTCGGCGGGATTGGAGCTGGCGGCGGAGATTCTGCCCTCGCGATCTGGCGGGCCGGCACGAGGCGTCGTCGTCTTCTGCCCGGAGATGTCCGGCAGCCGGCATTCGGCTGCGTTTTATTGCGAAGGGCTGCGCGAGGCCGGCTGGAGCATTGTCGCCTTCGACTTCCGGAACCAGGGCGACAGCGACCATCTGACGGGCTACGATCCGCTGCACTGGGTTACGCGGCACGAAGTCGACGACGTGCTGGCCGTCATCGATTGGACGCAGCGGCAGGCGGAATTCCAGGACCTGCCGGTCGGACTGTTCGGCATCAGCCGGGGTGGCGGAGCGGCCCTCGCCGCGGCGACCCGGCGGCCGGAAGTGGAGGCCATTGCGGCCGAAGGCGTCTTCACCACCGACGCCCTCATGCTGCATTACACGCTCCGGTGGGCGGAACTGTTCATTCCCCCGCGGCTGATGCGCATCATCCCGCAGTGGCACGTCGCCTTCACGCTGCGGATGGTCCGCTGGGTCAGCCAGTGGCGCCGGCACTGCCGCTATGCAGTGCTGGAGCCCTGCCTTCCGCGGCTGCGCGCGCGGCGGCTGCTGCTGATTGCCGGTGGCCGCGACACCTACGTTCCGCCGGAGGTTCCGCAGGCCATGGGCCGCCGCATCGCCGGTCGCCGCATGGACGTGTGGGTGGTTCCCGAGGCGCGTCACAACGAAGCCCGCCGCATCGCCCCCGAAGACTACGACCGCCGGCTGGTCACACTCTTCGGCGCGGGGGCGCCGATCGAGGCGGACGTGGTGGCCGAGCCGGTGTGAGTGCCGCGGCTCCCGGCCGTCGAAGTGTTCTGGAGAGCGCCGTCGTGCTCCGATACAATCCAAGGCGTGGGCCGATGGTCCCGCGAAGAACTCTGACATTGGAATGCGAGCCGGCATGCTGACCGTGACGGATCCTTCACTAGTCGTTTCCGACGCCTACCTGCGGCAGGATTTGATCGCAGAACGCCGTGCGTCGGGGAACGACCGCTACGACGAAGTCTGGGAAGGAGTGTACGTCGTCATGCCCCTGCCAGATGTCGAGCACCAGTACATCGTCACCCGCAGTTGCACGATCTTCGATCTCGTCGTGGGAGTTCCCGAACAGGCCAGTGTTCTCGCAGGAGTCAATATCAGCGACCGCCGAGACGAGTGGACGCACAATTATCGCTGCCCGGACGCGGCGGTTTATCTGCCCGGCAACAAAGCCGTCAACTGCGGCACGCACTGGGTGGGCGGGCCGGATTTCGGCCTCGAGATTCGCAGCCCCGGCAATCACGCGCTCGAGAAGCTGGATTTCTATGCCCGAATCGGCACGCGGGAGCTAATGATAATCGACCGCGATCCCTGGTCGCTGGAACTGTTCCGGCTGCAGGGCGAACGGCTCGAATCCGTCGGCCGAGTGACGCTCCAGCAGTCCAACGAGCCGGAAACGTCAGCGCCCGGAACGCTCGACAGCGAGGTCCTGCCCCTGCGATTCGGCCTCGTCGCCGGCAGCGAGCGGCCGCAGATCGAAGTGACGCACCGCGAGTCCGGCCAGCGGTGGCTGATCTGAAGCAAAGGGGTCAGACCCCTCTGCGGACGAGCGACAGTGAAGTTGTCGCGCGGGTGAGCCGCAAAGGGGTCTGACCCCGTGTGAGCGGAGGGGCCTTAGTGCCGCGGGGGAATTCTGGAAAAAATCTCCGGAATCTGCGAACCAATTCGGTGCGCCCTCCGTCTAGAATCGTATCTATCAGGGAGAGGGGCGTCTCATCAGCGCCCGAACGCTCCTTTCCGCCGGCTCACAGCCGGCTTGCTCCAGTTGGAGCAACCTATGGCCGGAACAGGGTTTCCGGTCGGTTTCCTCAACCTGAGGCGCTGCGGAGAGTGCTGCGATGTTGACGCACACGAATCGTCAGGCGGTCCAACAGCTCCATGCCGCTATTGCCGGCCTGGAGCTGTTGGACCGCCTGACGCACACGAATCGTCAGGCGGTCCAACAGCTCCAGGCCGGCAATAGCGGCATGGGCGTCCGCGTCGATTCCGTGCACGCGACCGCGCTCCCGCTCTCGGGAAAACGGCCCCTGAAGCGCGCCGCCCGACTCGCGCCCGCCGCCTTTGCGCGGACAGAGCGCGACGACAGGCAACGACCCTTTGCCGACGAACCGGATTGTTATCCGGCCGCGGCGATGGCGTCGGGCGAGCCGATGGCCGTCGTCTGGGCCTCGCTCGTGTTGTCGCGGGCGATCACCAGTTGACGGCTGACTGAGGGTCGTTCCGGGCGTTCGTAGTGGCCGGCTTCAGCCGGCCTCGGCCGGGTGAACCCGGCCACTACGAACATCGTCCCGCGGCACAGGTTCCGTCGAAGCACGCCCGGCGTCTTCGTCGGCCTCGCCGTTCCAGACGACTGCCGGACCGTTTTTCCAATCGCGAGACGTCGCCCGCCGGCCTTTCGTCGCTTCGACAGCGGCTTCGGGCGTCCGTCCCGCTTTCCCAGAGAAGGAAACCGATCGTGGACGAAACCAGCACGATCACGTTGATCGAACAAGCCCGCGGCGGAGACCGCGAGGCGTTCGGCGAGCTCGCGCGCCAGTTCGAGCCGACCGTCTACGCCGCCGTGCTCCGCCGGCTGCGGAACCAGGCCGAGGCCCGCGAGGTGACGCAGGACGTCTTCATGCAGGCCCTGCGCAAGCTGCCTCAGCTTCGCGAAGCGGAGCGCTTCGCCGGCTGGCTCTTGCGGATCGCCGTCCGCATGTCGATCAACCGCGCCGTGCGCCGGCCGCCGGAGACGGTGCGCGGCCCGGAGACGTTCGGCAGCCTGTCGAGCACGCACGTCACGCCGCTCGAAGACATGCTGCGCGCCGAGCGGGCGCGGGAACTGCGAGCGGGCTTGGAGCGGCTGCGCGACCTCGACCGGCGGACGCTGATGGCGTTCTACTTCGAGGGGCGGTCGCTCAAGCAGATGAGCGACCAGTTCAACAGCCCGATCGGCACGATCAAGCGGCGACTGCACACGGCCCGCAACCGCCTGCGCAGCGAGCTGGCCGCCATGCAGCCGGCGTGAAGAGCAAGACCTCGAGGGGCTTCGCCTGAGGGAGCCTCGCCAACCCGCCCGCGGGAACGGAAGCGATTCCGTTTCCGCGGGTGCTTTCTTATCGTGAGCCTCGCGGAAGGGGTCAGACCCCTTGGCGGCTCACCCGTGTCCCATGCTCTGCGTCGCTCGTCCGCAAAGGGGTCTGACCCCGTTCCACGACCATAAAGCCCACGGGTTGCAACCCGTGGGCTTGGTGCCAGAAAAGGGAAGACGGCCGGAGTCGCAGGCGCTCGCCCGGAACCGAAAGACTCCTCGTCGCTTCGGACCGGCTGCTTCCCCGGCCGACCTTCCCAGTCGAAGCCTGGGCCGAGAGGCAAGAACCATGCCGCAGCCGCCCCGTTCGCTGGGATGCAGTCGAGATGCGGGCGCAGCAAGGCTTTGGGACAGACGAGCGTCGTCCAAACGTGACGCCCGGTGCCGTCGATTCACGCAGTCCTGCCCGCCGAGTGGGCCGCGCTGCGGGTGACAAGGTGACAAGGTGACAAGGTGACAAAGTGACGGCGTGACGGGGTGACGGGGTGACGGCGCAAATCGACTGTGTCCACTTGACGCCCAACACGTCAGGGGCATCCAGACATAGCGCCAGCGGTCACCTTGTCACCCCCTCACCTTGTCACCTTGTCACTGCGGCACCCTTGCACCTCCCGCCCGGCTCACGTCGAATGGGACCGTGCAGACTCTCCGCAACAACGAGGGCCCGCCGCTGCCGGGCGAGTTGATCCTGCTCGGCACCGGCACCAGCGTCGGCGTGCCCGTCGTGGGCTGCGACTACCCCGTCTGCACATCGACCAACCCCCGGAATCATCGCACGCGTACGGGCGTGGCCGTCGCCACTCCGCGCGGGACGTTCCTCATCGATACGCCGCCGGAACTGCGGCTGCAACTCGTTCGCGAACGGATCCCGCTGGTTGAGGCGGTTCTTTACACACACGGCCACGCCGACCATGTCTTCGGGCTGGACGACCTGCGCATCTGCGGCCACCGGCTCGAACGGGCGATCCCGCTGTATTGTGAGGCCAACGTCGAAGCCCAGCTTCGAAGCGCCTTCAGCTACGCCTTCGAGCCGCCGGACCCGACTGCCCACAAGTTCGCGATACCGCTGCTGGAATTCCACCGCATTGTCGCCGGCCGGGCTTTCGAGGTCCTCGGGCAATGGATCACGCCGATCCGTCTGCAGCACGGCCGGCTGCCGGTGCTCGGTTTCCGGCTGAACGACGTGGCCTTCTGCACCGACGTGAGCAGCATCCCCGAGGACAGTTGGCCGCTGCTGCAAGGCCTGGACGTGCTGGTCCTCGATGCGCTCCGCGAGAAGCCGCACCCCACGCACCTCAGCATCCCCGAGGCGCTCGAAGTCGTGGACCGCGTGCGGCCGCGGCGAACCTACTTCACGCACATCTCTCATTGGCTGGAGCACGAGGCGACCAACGCCCGCCTGCCCGAAGGCGTCGAGCTCGCCTATGACGGCCTGCGGCTGCGGTTTGCGTGAAGAGGCGGGGTGACGGGGTGACGGGGTGACAAGTTGGCGGCTTGGCCGAAGATAGCGCAATACCCCCAGTGGCTGATGCGGTAATCGCCTGAGGCTGACAGACCGACGTCTCCCCTAGCGACGCCGTAACCAGCCGCGTTACGGTGCACCCTCTCTGCCAGGCACAAGGCGGAGCCGATCGGACGGATGCCGATCCATTTCGCGACCCATTCGTACGGAGGGTGCGGCAATGGCGCTTCAGCGTTGGCTCCGGTGGCTGCGCACTTCTCCCCGCCCCTCGTCCTGCATGCGGCATACGTCGCGCCGCCGCCGCCGTCGCTTTTCGCCACCCTGGACGCTGATCGAGACGCTGGAGAATCGCGCCGCGCCCAGCGCACGATCGGCACGCTGCTGGGACTGGGCATCGCCAAAGAAGCACCAATGAATCTACAACGCCTCATCCTGCTGGTTTTGACAATGGGTGCTATTGGCGCTGCATCTAGCGCTCCACCTCGTGCTTCGGAACCTCAAACCCCTAAATGGTGGCTGGAGCAAGGGCTTCGTGAGGCGGAAGCCATTCAGGATCCCGCGCAACGAAGGGCGGCCCTTCAGTGGTTTCGCAGTGCATTGGGCCACCTCGAGAGTCCAGAGGCTGCCATGCAGCGCGTGGAGATGGTCCTGAAAGATCCTCGGAAACGTGGCGATTCACAGTACCTGCGCTCGCTGGGCAGGCAACTCACATCGGCCGGCCACCCCGACCCCGCGCTCACAATCGCGGAAAGACTGGAGCAAGTGGTTTCCGAAGAAGCTTTGGACCGCCGTCCGCTGTGGGGCCTGTATCATGACATAGCGCGCGTTCTCGGCAGCCAGGGGCGGCTGGCAGAGGCCCAGGCCACGGCAGATAAGATCGGGGACGTATCGTGGCGTCAGGAAGCCCTCAGGACCGCCGTCCTCACACAGTCCTCTTCGGATCTCACTGGCGCGTTCCGGTTTGCGAAGACGCTTCAGCCGCTGGAGCGAGGAATGCAATTCTTGGCAGATTCCGCCCGACGAGCAGGTAATGAATCCCTCTTCCGTGAAGCAATGGACCTTGCGCTGAAAGATGCGCAGCAGATGGATGCCAACGCGAGAGCGAAAAGTCTCGTGTATATTTCCGGCGCGCTGGAAGCCGCACGAGCGGCGAGCTTTGACTCCGCGTCCTTCGAGGAGCGGGTAAGGCGATCAGCGATCGAAGTCGCACAAGAGTCTCAAGACTACGATGTGCGCCGTTCAGCCGCCGAAGCTCTCGTCGACCTGGGAGCGTTGGAAGAGGCCTTGGACCTTCTCAAGGAGCTTGAAGAAGACAGGGGAAATTGGACAAAGGATGCGTTCTATCGCAGTGTTGCAGAGGCCTTCGCCCGGCGGGGCGAGCTTGAGAAGGCGCTGCAGCTTTCGCGTGAAGCCTTACCAATCGTCGCCGAGAAGCAGGCTGAGGCGGGTCAATTCAGAGATGCGATCGAAAGCGCCCTGCAGATCGATCCGATTCGTCAGACGACGGGCGATTGGAGACGCAACGAGACGCTACGTGCCATCGCCGCCGAACAGGCCAGAGCCGACCTGATAGACCAGTCGCTGTCGACGGTACGACTCATCGGTCCCTTGACGAATCGCACCTATGCGGAAGAGCGATTCTCTTCGCTGCTGCAGCTTGCCGAAGTTCTCGACTCACCGAAAGAGGGACAGGAGGCGGTGCGGATGCTGAAGCGTGCCGAAGCACTGCTGAAGGAGCTTCCGGAAGACAAACGCAACAGTGCATCGGAAAGCCTCGCCAGGGCCTATCAAAGCCTCCGAGCGGAGGACTATCTCCGGGATCTCGCCCGCACCGCGACGGGACTGGAGCGCGCCAATATACTGGCCCGGCTGGCGGCGGGGCATCTGGAGGCGGGCGAGAGAGAACGATTCGAGCGGACGCTTCAAGAAGCAGTCCGAGCGGCCGAGAATCCCGAGGGCCCCGAGCCGCAGCGTCGCTCTGCGATTTGGTTTCGCATTGCTGCGGTGGCACACGATGGCCAGAAGCCAAACGTGGCTGAGCATGCCTTGCGAAATCTCCGCCGCGCGGCCGAGGCGGCCCTTGCGGAAGTGCAAGCTGGCGATGTGATGGCAGGCATTGTCGCATGGGGTCCCGTCGCCATCGGCTATGCCCGGCTGGACAGATGGGACGAGTTGCAAAAGGCTATTAGCGACATCGACGACGCATCCAAGAGGTCCTTGGCATACTCCGCTGTGGGAGTCCTCCTGCAGAATCTCGGCGGGAAGCTCGAACGCCTGAAGACGGCGTCCGTTTTTCCGGAAGCGCGGACCGCAGGCTCGGGCGGCGCGGCCGGCCGGTGAATGCCGCAGGCGGTCAGCCGCCACCGGTATAGCGCCGGAAAGGATCGGAGACGAATGTTGATCGTGCACCTTCGGAAAGGCAGAAGTCCGCTGCGCCTGCTGTCGGTGCTGGTTTTGCCCTGCAGGCTTCCTGCGGCGGGGGCGGCGCCGGGAATGATTCCGGCAAGCGCCGGGAGGGCGCTGCGGCGAACGTCTTGCCGCGCGGATTGAGCGCTGATCAGCAATCGCATCGGGGGCTTGCAGCCATGCGACTAAAGTTGCTGCTATGTTCTGGTCTTGCGCTTGCCGCATGGATCGGTTTGGAACGTCCTTCACCGTCCTTCGCGGGGCAACTCGATCGGGCCACCTGGTGGCTCGAACGCGCCTCACGTGAAGCACAATCGATTGAAGACGCCGGAAGCCGGCAGAGGGCGCTGGAGTTGATCCGCAATGCCTCAGCGCGGCACCAGAGTTCAGAAGCTGCCGTACACGAAGTCGAGACGGTGCTGAAGAACGCGTCCAAAGAGAGCGGGGGACAGTATTTTCGCAAGCTGGGGGAGAGGCTGGCGTTGGCGGGACAGCCAGATGCTGCCTTGAAAGTCGCCGAGGCCATGGAGCGGCTGTTTCTGAAGGATTCGCCAGAGCGTCGCTGGGTCTGGAGCCTCTACCGCGACATTATCACTGAGCAGGCACGGCAGGGACGTATCGAGGCCGCCTTGGCGACGGCTGCAAAGGTCGCTCCCGAAAATCGAGCGGAAGCGTTGGCGATGGTCGCCGGAAACTGGGGTCGAATCGACCTCCACGCCGCTTTCAAATATGCCCGGTCACTTTCCCCGCCTCACCGCGCGATGGCCGCACTCGCAAGTCACGCGGCCGAACAACATCACGCGGCGGTTTTTGAACAGGCTCTGGAGTTGGCGGTCGACGACTCGCTCGCGCTGGACCATCAAGCCCGCTCCGTCGGCCTCACTCGCCTTACAGGCGTTGTGAGTCGCTCCCGGATTCTGAATCCAAGATGGGATTCTCCTGCGGCACGCCGGCTGGAGAACGAGCTGACGAAATTGGCCGCAGATTCAGACGATCCCGAGCTCGACCTTGACGCCGCTTTGAACCTGGTGAAACTCAATGCACTGGACGAGGCTGAACGAATTCTGTCAACGGTCGGCGACCGCTCATCGGGACGTCTCGAAGTTATCTATGGATTACTAGCGCAGGGCTATGCAGAGCTCGGGGAGTTGGAGAAGGCGCTGCACCTTTCGCCCGCGGCCTTGCCGGTTGTGGCCCGCAAGCAGGCTGAGGCAGGCGAATTCAAGCAGGCAATCGAAAGCGCACCGCAGATCGATGAACACCGTCAGATCATCATGGGCGATTGGAGACGCAACGAGGCGCTCCGCGAGATCGCTGCCGAACAGGCCGGGGCCGGCCTGATCGACCAGTCGCTCTCCACAATCCGGCTGATCGGGCCGACCGAAAACCGATCTTATGCCGAAGAGCGCTTCAAGGGTCTGCTCAACCTTGCCGAGATCTTGGACGCAGCCGACAACGGACAGGAAGCGGTGGGGATGCTGAAGCGCGCCGAAGCGCTGCTGAAGCAGTTTCCGGAAAGGATACGGCGCAACGGCTCCGAGGACCTCGCACGCGCCTATCAAAGCTTGCGCGCGGAGGAGTATCTCCGGGGACTCGCAGACACTGCGACCGGTCTGGAGAGGGCGGACATCATGACCCGCCTGGCAGCCGGATATCTGGAAGGTGGAGACCACGAACGCTACGCCACTTCGCTCGAAACAGCGATCCGCGCCGTCCAGACCGCGGAGGAGCCGGATCACAAGCAGGCCATGCAGACGTGGTTTCGGATTGCCGCCGTCGCGCACGACGGCGGCCGGGTCGCGCGGGCTGCGGAGGCCCTGAAAAACCTCCGCGACTTTGGCGAGGCTGCTCTGGCGAACATTGGCTCGGACAGCGTTATGGCCCGAGTCGGCATCTGGGGAATGGTCGCCGTCGGCTATGCCCGACTGGACAAGTGGGACGACCTGCCGGCGGTCATCGAGGCGATCGAGGATCCCTTTGAGAGGTCGTTGGGCTACTACTCGGTCGCCGTGTTCCTGCAGCAGTTCGAGGGACAGATCGAACGCCTGAAAACAGCGCCAGTCTTTCCAGAGGCCCGCGCCGCGAACTCGCCCCGAATCGAGTGATGCGCTGCGCGCCACTCCATCAGCTACTCGCACAGCGGCGCAAAAAATCCAAAAGCAAACGATGGTCCCACGCATTCGTATCCAGAGAAGTTCGCTCATTCCGGAGGTTCAGGCCCGGCTGAAAGTCGAGCTTGATTCAGCGATCGAGAACTGAGCATCGGAACACAGCGCCCCTCCTCGATTCGACTTCTACCACTCAATGGGACCGACAACTCATGTTGCCAGTCTTTGCGCTCGGAGCGAGTCTGCTCGGGTTGGTCCAGCACGCAACTAACGCCGACGCCCCGCCGAAAGCAGGCGCCTCACCGACGGTCGTGGAGATTGAAGAGGCATCTACGCAAGGATGGTTTGCGGTCGTCGAGGGGGAGGTGAATCTGGAGACGATCGCCAAGAAAGTCCGGGAGCCCTCCAATCGTCGGCCACTCAAGGGCCGCATCACGATCCCGTCGGCCCACCGGGTCGTCCTGCATGTGCAGGACGCGAAGTCGCAGCCCGGCGGCGAAGGCATTGACCTGTCGCTGCTCGATCAGTTCCAGCCCGACGAGATTTACCTGTTGTACATTCAGGCCGCCCAGGTCAGCGCGGAGGAGCTCAAGAGACTCACGCGGCACAAAGGACTACGGCATCTCACTATAGGCCCCTTGCGCCACGTTGCGAACGAGGATCTTGTGCCGCTGAAGGAGCTGAAGTGGCTGGAGCAGCTCACGCTTGCAGGGCCGGGAGTGCGCGGAAAGGAGCTGCCGATCTTGAAGGAACTGCCGGCACTCTCCGCAGCCGGCGGAGCGCGAATCCTCCAGTTCAGCGATAGCGAGTTTACCGATGAGGACCTTAAGCAGCTTCGCGGGAACAGACAGGTCGAAATCCTCGACCTCTCCGGTACGAAGGTCACGGATGCCGGCTTGGCGCACCTCGCAGGGCTGAAGCAGCTACAGTACCTCAAACTCAGTGGAACCGTCGTTACCGGAAGCGGCCTTGAGCATCTGGCGGCGCTGGACGACTTGCAGAAGCTCAGTCTTTATATGACGCTTCTCACCGACGAGCATCTGCCGCACCTGAAGGAATTGCCTGCGCTGCATATGCTGAACCTTGGCTATACCCGCCTGACCGGCGCTGGATTCGAGCATCTTGGCGACTTGAAACAACTCCGGAGTCTCATGCTCGATGGCCTCACATTCGAGGATGATGACCTGCGACACCTCAGCGGCCTGAAGAAGCTCGAATTTCTCGGCCTGAATGGCACAAAGGTGTCTGATGCCGGACTGATGCACCTCGCGGGCCTGTCGAAGCTCAAGGTCGGCGTGGGGCTTTCCAAGGTCACGGACGGGGGCCTTGAGCGATTTCGCGCGGCGCAACAGGCACGGGCGGGGCAGCGCGGCGAATCGGCTCGTGAAGACGCTCCACCGAACCCGAGCGGAGGCAAGGGCGATCCCGCTGTGGAGAACGATCCGGAATGATCCACCGGCGCACGCCTGCGAACGCGAGAGCGGCGCTGCACCTGCTGCCCCTTTTGGCGGTGGTTGTGCAGGTTTCATGTGGCGGGGGCCACGCGCCGTCGGGTTCCCGCGACAGCGAAGGCGGCGCCGCCACGGATGTCGACCACTCCTCGCCGCAGGCGGTGTATGAGGACTGGCGGGAGGCCATGCACGAGGCGGACGGCCGGCGATTGTATGAAACGCTTTCGCCCGACGGACGACAGCGGATGCTGCGGATCGGCGTCGGTCTGGTGCTGATGGGCGCCGGGCAGGGCGGCTTGGAAGACGAAGCCAAGTCCCTGTTGCAGAAACACGGCATCGACCTGATGGAAGTGGCGCGCGAGACGGCCGCGCGCACGGAGGAAGGTGGCGCAATCGTCGATTCCATCCTCCAGCGCGTGCGGGACAAGCCGGCTCTGCTCGACGATGTCATCGATTACTTCGTGCGCTACGACCCGACCGACGAAGGCAAGCCCTTCCGCGAGCCTCGGTACGGCCCGCTCCAGGATCTCGCGATCGAGGGCGATTCCGCACGAGGATCGCTTACGGCGAGGCTGGCCAACCAGCCTCTTCGGAAACCCGACGAGTTGCGACCGGGGAACCCACGGCCGGTCGTTCTGGACTTCAAAAGAATCGACGGCCGCTGGTATGTCGCCAGCGGCTCTCCCCGAGACAAGCATGGGCCTGCCGCCGACGAGCCACCGTCCACTGACCAACCACAGCGACGACGTCCTTCCGTCAACGACGAGGCGCCCTGAGTCGCTGTCGCACTGCGCGCCTGGCAAGACGGTCGGCGGGAAATCGGCTCTTGTCACCCCGTCACCTTGTCACCTTGTCACCTTATCTCTTCCACTCGCACCCTCGCCGCCCCAGCGCCGCGCCGCTAGAATGACCCCGCGGGCGACGCATCGCGACACCACGGCTGCGGCGGCGGCAACTTTCCAGCGGGGGGCGACGGGCTAAATGGCGGAGCTGCACCACGAATGCGGAATTGCGGCGGTCTACCACCTGCCGGGCTACGAAACCAGCCCGCTGGCCCCGCCGCAAGGCCCGCACGAAGCCTCGCGGCTGTTGCCGCGCATGCTGCTGGACATCCAGAACCGCGGCCAGCTCGCTGCCGGCATGACGACGTTCCGCCCGGACCGCGACCAGCTTATCGACACGTACAAAGACGTGGGCTCGGTCGCCGAGGTCTTCCGACTGAACCATCAGAAAAAGGCCGATTCGATCATGCGGGAGTACGCCGGTCCCGCAGCCATCGGCCACGTCCGCTACGCCACCTGCGGCAAAGACGATCGCAGCTATGCGCAGCCCTTCGAGCGGCACCACATCGAACGCTCGAAGTGGTTCTCGTTCGGCTTCAACGGTCAGCTCGCCAACTATCCGCAGCTTCGCGACGAGATACTGGCCGTGCCGGATTTCCATCTCGCGCGGCAGACCGATACTGAGATCCTCCGCCACCTGATCGCCCAGGAGCTCGTCGAGGGCCGCCGGGCGGACCTGCTGGAAGTGCTGATCCGGCTCAGCCAGCGGCTCGACGGGGCGTACAACATCGTGTTCCTGAACGCGGCGGGCGACATGTTTGTGGCCCGCGATCCGCTGGGCATGCGGCCGCTGTCGTACGCGATTGAAGGCCCCCTGTTCGCCGCCGCCAGCGAGAGCGTGGCCCTCGCGCACCTGGGTTTCAAGGATTCGAGCATCCAGAGCCTGGAGCCGGGCTCTGCGGTGATCGTCGAGGACGGCCAGATCGACGTGAAGCAGTTCGTCATCCGCGAGCAGCGCGCCCACTGTTTCTTCGAGTGGATCTACTTCGCCAATGTCGCCAGCACATTCGACGGCCGCAGCGTATACCTCACCCGCAAGCGGCTGGGCGAAGAGCTGGCCGCGATCGAGACGGTGCCCATCGACGACGACACGATTGTCGTCCCCGTCCCCGACACGGCGAAGGCCGCCGCCGACAGCATGGCCTACCAACTCAACGTGCCGTCGATGGAGGGACTGATCCGCAACCGCTACGTCGGCCGCACGTTCATCGAAGGCACCAACCGCGCCGACAAGGTGCGCATGAAATACACGCCGCTGACCGAGGTGCTGGAGGGCAAGCGAGTGCTGCTGGTAGAAGATACGATCGTGCGTTCCACGACGATGAAGGCCCTGGTGCATCAGCTTCGCGAGCGCGGCCGCGCCCGCGAGATCCACGTCCGCGTGGCCTGCCCGCCGATCGTCGCCCCCTGCTTCTACGGCATCGACATGTCGACGGTGTCGGAGCTGTTCGCCCCGCAGTTTTTGGACGGGGGACGGCTGACGCCCGAGGTCGAGCAGGAAATGGCCGATTGCGTAGGGGCCGACACGCTCAAGTACCTGCCGGTGGAGGCCATCGCGCGGTCGGTCGGCATCGACGCGCACCGGCTGTGCCAGGCCTGCATCACGGGCCGCTACCCCACGCCGGCCGGTCAGGAGCTGTACCATATCGCCCTGGGCAACGCCCGCCTGGGCAGCCATACGAACGGCCGCACCTACGACGTCGACGTGGAGCTCGCCGCGACGCAGACGTGAGGTGATCCTGCCGCACGGCAAGGGGCGGCTGATGCAAAAGGACGTGATGGCCAATCAGCGGATCGTGGTCCAGCGCTTAGCATCAGCCGGTACGCGCTAGCGTCCGGTTCGCACCGCTTTCGTTCGAGACGGGAGACCAACTCGTGCTTCAAAAACGACTTCTTCAATCGGCCCTGCTCGGCGTCTGCCTCGCCGCCGCGGCTAATCAGCACGCTGCGGCCGAAGAGGCATCGGCGCCGCAGCGGACGTGGCTGAAGGCCACCGCCTACGCCATTCCCAGGGAGACTGCGCCGGAGGGCGAGGGCTATTTCTCGATCGTCACCGGACACAACGGGCGGCTCTACATCGGCACGCACGCCAAC
>JAHWKJ010000466.1 GCA_019347905.1 Planctomycetota bacterium | reverse complement strand
GGACCTCTTCCGGAAAGCGGCAGGCCCTCGGCAATCGAACCGCCTGGCTGCCGCCATTCTGGAAAAGTTTTGCGGGCTCTGGTTCGCTCATTTCCAGAATATAGACTTGAGTATAGACAATTGTCAAATTCCCGATCACCACCAGTGACCGAAACCGGATTGACGCCCGCGGGCGGCGGCTTTATCGTTCGCTCCCCCACTCGCTCCGTCTCCCATCCCGTTGATGAAAGAGAGCGCATCATGCGTGCGTTCTGCCGCCCGCCTTGGCTGTTGGCCGCGCCTCTCTTCATCCTGGCCTGCATCGTGCTGCGGGCCGACGATCCCGTCCCGCCGACGGAACCGACCGCCGCGCCGGCTGTCAATTTCGACGGTCTGCTGGTGCTCAAGAGTGGACGCACCATCGCCGGGCGCATTCGGCATTCGTCGGGCGGCTATGTCGTCGAGAAGGAGAACGGCCGAATGCTGGTGCCGGAGGAGATGGTCGAATTCCCCGCCCGCGACCTCGTGGATGCGCGGCGGCTCTACCGCCGCCGCAATCCGCATCCGACGGCTGCGTTTCACGTCTCGCTGGCTCGCTGGTGCGTCACTAACCAGTTGTTCGACGAGGCCCGCGAGGAGCTGCGCGAGGCGCTGGCGATCGATCCGCATCGCGTGGAGGCTCTGCACATGCTCCGCCGACTCGAGGAGGTGCTCGATCCGGCGCCGGGCAAACCGCAACCCCCGCCGGCGCAGCGCGACGAAGCCGGGTTTGAGCAACCCGACGCCACGTCGCTGGCCGGCCTCTCGCGCGATTCCGCGCGCGAGTTCACGACGCGCATTCAGCCGCTGCTGATGAACAAGTGCGCGAACGCGGGATGTCATGGCTCGCAGGACGACAGCCCCTTCCGTCTGCAAATGGTGAAGGCGGGATTCGGCGCCCATCGACTGCACGCCGAGCGCAACCTGGCGGCCGTGCTGGAGCAGATCGACCGCGACCAGCCGCGCCGCAGTCCATTGCTGATCGCCTCAGCAGGCAATCACGGTAAGGGCGGTCGGCCGATTTTCTCCGGCTCGTTCGGAAGCGAACAGCGAGCGATGTTGGAGGCCTGGGTTGCAATGGTTGCGGGTGAGCTGCAAGTCGCACGACCGACAAAGTCGAAGACTTCCGATCGGGCGACGGCCCAATCGCTGGAACCGGCGGCAACCCCGTCGCTCGCCGATGACGCTCCGTCGCTTCCTGGGAGAACACCGGGCGGAAATCAACACAGTGCATCGCCCGAGCCGCCTCGTCGCGATCCGTTCGATCCAGCGGCGTTCAACCGCGGCACGTCGCGCCAGCCCGCTCGTTGAAAAATGGGGACTGGCTCGCGGATGAGGGCCGAGAGTCTCGAGATTTGTGAAGCCGCGAGCGTGCCTGTCCCCTTTTTTCAACGGGCCGTTAGCCGCGATGCACCTCGCCGCGACGCGCTTGTTGACCCCCCGTTTGAGCCGCCGGTAGAATCGGGCCTGAACGAGCGCCGCCGCACGCGGTGAGGGTGCGCGGCCCGTGCAGCCGCCGCAGTCGGCCGCGCTCAGGCGGGAGAACAGGAGCGAGTGGCTTTTCTCAAGGTCATCAAGGGCAGCACCCCGGGGCAGATCCTGGAGCTGCATGGCGAGCGCGTCGTGCTCGGTCGGCATCCCAAGTGCCAGATCGTGCTCGGCAGCGCCGCCGTCAGCCGCCATCACGCCCAGATCCTCGAAAGCCACGGCAACTTCTATCTCGAAGACCTCCGCAGCCGCAATCGCACGTACCTCAACGGCACGGCCGTCGAGGGCCGCACCGAAATCGTCGACCGCGACGAGATCAAGGTCTGCGACATCACGTTCCGCTTCCACACGCAACTGCCGCCGCTCGACAGCCCGCCTCCCTCGCCCGACAGCACGGTCTCTGTCGGCGACGGCGATGTGGGTTACCGCGCCACCGTCGATGAAGGCATTCCCGATCTCGATGAAGACTCCGACGTCGAGGTGCTCGACGGCTCGTCGATCATCAGCACGCTCGATGCGCGCGGCAGCAGCAGCATGCGGCTGGGTGTGAAGCCCGAGGCGAAGCTGAAAGCCGTGCTCGAAATCGGCATGGCATTGGCCAGCGTCCTGAAGCTCGAAGAGGTGCTCGACAAGATTCTCGACGGCCTGTTCAAGCTGTTTCCGCAGGCCGACGACGGCTTCGTGCTGCTGAAGGATCCTGAGACCGCCAAACTGGCCGTGAAGGCTCGCAAGTCGCGCCGGCCGGGCGACGACTCCGTCCGCATCAGCACCACCATCGTCAAGCAGGCCATGGAGACCGGCGAGGCGATCCTCAGCGCCGACGCCGTCCGCGACCAGCGGTTCCAGCTCAGCGACAGCCTCACCGAGCTCAAAATCCGCTCGATGATGTGCGTGCCGCTGATGGATTCGGAACGCAAACCGCAAGGCGTGATTCAGATCGACACGCGCAACCTGCGGCAGAAGTTCTCCGAGAGCGAACTGGAAGTGCTGGTGAGCGTGGCGGCGCAGGCTTCGCTGGCGGTCGAAAACTCGCGGCTGCACGAGCAGTTGCTGGAGCAGCGCGAGATGCAGCGCGACCTCGAAGTCGCCACCCAGATCCAGCTTGGCTTTCTGCCCAGCCGCCGTCCGAAGGCGCCCGGCTACGACTTCTACGACTACTACGAGCCGGCGCAAAGCGTGGGCGGCGATTACTTCGATTACGTCGAGCGGCCGGACGGCCGGATCGGCATCGCCGTGGCCGACGTGGCCGGCAAAGGCATCCCGGCGGCGCTGTTGGCGGCGCGGCTGTACTCGTCGGCCCGCATTCAGCTCCTGATGCACGATTCGGCCGCGCAAGCGATGACGGGGCTCAACAGCGAGATCGCCGCCAGCGGCCTGGGTTACCGGTTCATCACGTGTGCGATCGCGATCCTCGATCCGCAGAAGCACGAGCTGATGATCTCCAACGCGGGCCACCTGCCGCCGTTGCTCCGCGATGGAAAGCGTAAGGTGCGCGCTCTGGCGGAGGACGTGTCGGGCATGCCGCTGGGTGTCGCCCCCACGCAGGAGTTTGCGGAGACGATCGTCCCCATCCGCACCGGCGACACGCTGGTGCTTTATACGGACGGCATCACCGAGGCAATGAATCCCGAAAACGAACTGTACGGCGGCAAGCTCTTGCGCAAGTACCTCACGAAAGGCCCCCTCGCCGCCGAAGAACTCGTGCACGGCATCGTGGCCGACGTCGAAGCCTTCTGCGAGGAGCGCTCGCAGAAAGACGACATGTGCCTGGTGTGCCTGCGACGGACGGAATGACGAAGGGATCAGATCCAGATGTACTCCTCGATCTCCCTGCTGCTGGTGCTGAATTGTGCGGTGCAGATGCGACCGGCCGATGAGGGGAGCCCGGAATTCGAGCAGGAGCAGGTTGATCGCTGGGCAAAATACTACGCGCGGCAGGCCGGCGATTATGTATTCCTCGTCGAGGGTGATACGGAACAGGAACTGACACTGCTCCCGGAACCGGTGCTCCGATGGAGCAATCCCGTGACGGGCAACGGCACCACGCACGGCGGCTGTTTTGTGTGGACGCATGATGGTCGCCCGGTCGTGTTTGCCTCGCTCTTCTCCTACGTTTCCTCACGCAGCAAAGATCAGCGTGTGCTGGCCCATGCATTTAACTGCCTCTCGACGAAGCCTTTGGTTGCTGATCGGCACGGGCAACGCTTCTGGACTCCGGAAAAGGCCGGCAGTGAATTGCAGGAGATCGCCGACGCGCCCGCCGTGGCGGCAGCGGAGCAGGCTCGACTGGTGCAAATGCGCAACTTGGCGCGGCAGTTCAAGGCGACCTGCGACTACGGCGACAACAAGCACCCGTTGCGGCTGATGCCTCAGCCACTCTACCGGTATCGGAGCACCTCACCGGAGGTCACGGACGGCGCATTGTTCGCGTTTGTCACCGGCACCGATCCAGAGATGCTCTTGCTGATCGAGGCGCGTCAGACAACCGACGGGCCGAAGTGGTGTTTTTCCGCCGCCCGCCACTCACATCTGACCTTGCGCCTCAACTACCGGGAGGACGAAGTCTGGAGTTATCTCCGTGGCGGTCCCCATACGAGGGCTCGCGATCCGAAGCATCATTACTTCTCTGTGCACGGGATCGAAATCCGCGACGCCATCATCATCGAGGGCGACGCGGCGGCGGATCGAAACCGCCCTCGGCGACCCGGATGACAGTTGATTCCGGTCTCGCCGCAAGTCGATAATCGCACAAATGAGCAAACCGATCCGACATATGCGGGTCACCTTCTGGGGAACGCAGGGCAGCGTCCAGTATTTTCCCGGTCCCGATGCCATCGAACGCTACTCCGAGCGCATCGCCGTCGACGCGGTGCGGCGGGTGCTCGCCGACGTGCTCCGCCGCGCCGAAGCCAGCCCCGACGGCCGCCTCAGCATCGATGAAATCCTCGACGGCGCCCGCGGAGACGGCGTCGCCGAAAAGTACCTCCAGAAGCTCGGCCGCGAAAAACCGGCCGTCTACGGCGGCGAGACCACCTGCGCCGAAATCGAAGACGCCGACGGCAACGTGTTCGTCATCGACGGCGGCAGCGGGATCCGCCACTTCGCCAAAAACCGCATCGCGCAATGGGTCGGCCGCACCGACCGCACGATTTCGGTGCTGGGCACGCACGACCATCTCGACCACCGCATCGGACTGCCGTTCTGCGAAGTCTGCTTCATCAAGCCGCACCCGTTTCACCTCAACGTCTACGGCAACAACCGTTTTCTGTCGGCGCTCGACGACCGCTTTGGCGTGTTCTCGAAGAAGATTACCAAGTGGACCTATCTCGACGATCCGCTCGACTACCGCATGATGTCGGCGACGTTTGCGGCGGTCGAGCTGCGGAACTCCGCCAACATGGACCCGCAGGCCAAGGAGACGCCGCCCTGGCAGGTCCACGACATTACCGAGCCGCTTCGCATCGGCCGGATGGTGATTACGCCGCTGGAGGTCTATCACGTCGAGACGCCGTGCCTGGCCTAAGATC
>JAHWKJ010000465.1 GCA_019347905.1 Planctomycetota bacterium | reverse complement strand
TTGGCCCAGACGCAGGTCATCCAGCGTCGCATCCTCTCGATCGAGCGTGATTCGCGCGTGCGGCTCGACCTCAAACATCAACCGCGAGCCGTTCGCCTCGACGGCCACGCGCCGGCCGGCCACGCCCTCACACTTGCCGCGATACCACATGATCTGGCCTGACGTCTCCGAGAATCCCACCTCGCTGGCGGCGATCGCGGTGAACAGTCCGCCGAGCAAAACCGCTGCCAGCGTCCAAAGCCTGGTCGCCCTGGCTCCTCGGGTCACATGATTCTCAGCAGACATCAATCCACTCCGTGGCACACACCGAACCGTTGCCATTCAATGCACGCTGCGTGCCGCAAGCGCGCGGCGCGGGGAAACAAGCTTCGGCCGCTGCCGCGGGAATTGCGATTCCCAACACAAGGTCCGCATGCGACAGGGTTTGCGGATTATTGCGCCGCAATCCGCTGCCCCCAGTCCTCGCGGTCTGGCGGCATTCCCTTCAGCCCGAACGCCGACTGACCACACCGGAAAGTCGCGCTCACTCGTCTTCCAACGGATCGATGCCAGGCGGCATCGGCTGGTATTCGTGCCCGACCAGCACCTCCAGCGCCCGCGGCAGCACTCGAAACTGAACGGCGGCCGCCGCGTACCGATCGCCATCGGCCGAGAAGGGTAAGGGCGGTTCCGACACGAGCGACAACTCACGCGCCCTGCGAAATATGACATGCTCGCTGCGGACGTAATCGCTGAGCACAAACTGCGCGGCCACGACCGCTACATCCAGCGGCGATCCGTCGAGCACGATCACCACGTCCAGCAGACCGTCCTCCGGGTTGGCGTGCGGTGAAGCCGCGACGCCACCGCCGCACGCTCGGCCGTTCCCGACGACGACGTTCAGCGCTTCGAACTGCTCGGCAGGTCCGCCGTCGAAGCGCGCAGCGACGCGATACGTGACGAGATTGAGCATCACGTTGACGGCCCCGCGCAAATAGCAGAGCGGTCCCCAGCGCGTTTTCATCTCCTCGGTGAGGTGGTCGGAAACCAGGGCCCCATTGCCGCCGGCCGCCACGTTGAGGAAGTACGTGACGCGGTCCCCCAGCGTCATCTCCACCACGTCGAGCCGCCGGAACCGGCCGCCGGCCAGCAGTTCGCCGGTCGGGTCGGCCAGGCGCGGGATGCCCAGCGTGCGGCACAGGTCGTTGCCCGTTCCCAGTGGAATCACGGCCAGCCGCGTGCGGCCCGGGTCGGGCATCAGGCCCTGCAGCACGGCATGCACGGTGCCGTCGCCTCCGGCCGCCGCGACCGTTTCCAGGCCCTCGCGGACGGCTTCAGCGGCCAGCCGGATGGCATGCCCGGCGTCGGTCGTTTCCTCAAAGCGGAGGTCGCTGCGCTGTGCGAGGCTCTGGCGCAGCTCGGCGTTTTCCGCCACCGACCCCGCACCTGGGTTCCAGATGACGAGCATGGTAGGACGGCTGCGCCCCATCCCAGGCGCCGCGGGTTTCTCGAACGTCGTCTCCATGCTGCGACGCCTCGCTCGTCCCTCGCACTCGATGGGCCCTGCTGATCAAAATACCCGCGGCGGCAGGAAGCAAACCTCATGCCGGCTCCTCGTCGCGCAGCTCGGCAACCCGCGCCTGCCAGAAATCGAGTTCGCTCTCCGGTGCTGATTGGACAGGCGGAGTGATCGATTCGTCGTCTGCGCCAGTGGCAACAGCGTCCGGTGTGATCGTCGCGAAGGGGTCGGCTGCGGGGACGGGATCGGCTGACGGAATCGCGTCGGCGTCGCCAAACACATCCAGCCATCGGTCCACCTCGACGGCTGAGATGCGACCGGTGTACTTCGGATGAGCCGCGGGCGCGCGCTCCGCACCGCCGGTGTCTGCCGCGGGCCGCGCTTCGAGCCATTCCGCGAACTGGAGGCTGTCGCAGGCCTGGGCCCGCCGTCGCCGCGCGGCCCGCCGCAGCCGGCGATCGCTCGACACGACGCGCAGCCGCCGCGGCGCCGAGTGCCCGGCGATCAGCCGCTCGATAAGCGTATCCGCATCCGCGTCGCCGGCGGCGTACAGCACCGTCATTTGCTCGTACATCTGCCGCCGCGGCAGATCGGCCGGAGCATCGGCGGCATCGAACACGACGGTGGTCCGCTCGCGCTCGGCACCGCCCAGGCCTGCAGCCAGCCAGCCCAGGAACCGATTGCGGCACCGTTCCAGATCGCCCGGCCCATAAGCGGGCCGCGCCAGCCCCGCCGCGTGCATCAGGTTGTAACCATCGATAAGCACAAACGGCGCAGACACGGTGTTCCTCCTGCGCCCATTGTACCGTCAGCAGACCGTGGCGCGAGGAGTTGGACAAAGCCTCGCCGCGGTTTGAGCTTGAAAGTTCTGAGAGGGAAACCCATTCTCCGCGCAGGTCCGGTTACACGCGGTCATCGGAAGGAGTGCTGATGGACATCGGCAAGTTCTTCGCACAACCCGAGCCTCCCCCAGACCCTCCCGGCCTCCGAGACCGTGTGGTTGACTTCTGGAGTGAGCTGGGCCGCTGGGTCCGGCTGGAGCAGGTGATCTACGGGAACCCCGTGCGGCAGTGGCTGATCGCGCTGGCCGTGTTTGTCGTCGCCGCGTTGGTGTTCCGGATCATCAAGGCGATCGTCGCGCGGCGCGCCGGAAAGATCGCCGAACGCACGCGGACCAACTGGGACGATGCCGTCGTCGAGACGCTGCAGGCGACGAAACTCTGGTTCCTCTTAGTGCTGGCGCTGTTCTGCGGGAGCCTGGTGCTCGAGTTGCCGGAGAAGACGCGCCAGATCGTGCAGTCGGTCGCGATCATCACGCTGCTCGTGCAGGTGGCGGTGTGGGGCACGGTGATGCTCACGCTGGCGCTCACCGGCTACGTCAAGCGGCGAATGGCCGAAGACGCGGCCGCGGCCACCACCATCACGGCCCTGGGATTCCTCGGCAAGCTGGTGCTGTACGCGGTCATCGTCCTCTTGATCCTCGACAACCTGGGCGTCGACGTCACGGCGCTGGTGGCGGGGCTGGGAGTGGGCGGCATCGCGGTGGCGCTGGCGGCCCAGAACATTCTGGGGGACCTGTTCGCCTCGCTGTCGATCGTGCTCGACAAGCCCTTCGTCCTGGGCGATTTCATCATCGTGGGCGATTTGATGGGCACGGTCGAGCGGATTGGCCTGAAGACTACGCGCGTCCGCAGCCTGTCCGGCGAGCAGCTCATCTTCGCCAATAACGACCTGCTGCAGAGCCGCATCCGCAACTTCAAACGGATGTTCGAGCGGCGGGTCGTGTTCAGCGTGGGCGTCGTTTACCATACGCCGCACGAGAAGGTCGCGGCCATTCCGCAGATGATCCGCGAGATCGTCGAGAGCCTGGAGCAGACGCGCTTCGACCGGTCGCACTTGAAGGAGTTCGGCGACTCGGCCCTGCTGTTCGAGACGGTGTATTACGTGCTCGTGCCAAACTTCAACCTGTACATGGACCGGCAGCAGTCGATCAACCTGGCGCTGTTGGAGCGGTTCGCCGCCGAAGGGATCGAGTTCGCGTATCCGACTCAGACGATTCTGTTGGAGGCCGGCGCGGAGACGGAGGGGGATGAAAGGCGAACATCGAACGCGGAGAAAGCAACATCGAACATCGAACATCGAACATCGAACGTCGAACAGTGAAAACCATCCGCGGACGCAGAATTCGATGTTCGATGTTCAATGTTCGCCTTTGCCAACCCCCGACGCCTCACGCCGCGCTCTTTGCGTGGCGTCCCACCTGGTTAATCCGGGCGTAGACGTCGTTCAGCACCCAATGGAACAGCAGGAGGTGGATCGACTCGACCATGCCCATGTCGTCGAGCGGGACGTGCAGGTTGTGCCGCGCGAGATCCTTCAGCTTTCCGCCGCTGTAGCCGGTGATGCCCCACGTGGCCAGTCCGCGGCGGTTGGCCCATTCCACGGCGGCGAGGATGTTTTTGCTGTTGCCGCTGCCGCTGATGGCAATCAGCACGTCGCCCGGCGAGGCGAGGTTTTTGAGCTGCTCGACGAACACGCGGTCGAAGCCTTCGTCGTTGCCCCACGCGAGGATGTAGGGCGTGTTGTCGGTGAGGCTGAGGACTTTCAGCCGCGGCATCTCGTCGTTGGTGAAGTCGGCCGGGTCGAGCGTGCTCTTGCCCAGGTCTTCGCAGAAGTGGGACGAGTTCGACCCGCTGCCGCCGTTCCCGCAGATGAACACGAACTTCCCCTCGCGCCACGCGCGGTAGATTTCGTCGGCGAGACGTTCCGTCTGCGAGAGGTCGAGCTGTTCAAACTCGCGGGCGCAGCGTTCCAGGTAGTTCTGCGGCGACAGGTGGGCGCCAAGCATGGTGCGGATCCTTCCGGGGAGCGGGACGCGGAATGGAGTACGGTCCAGCAGTTTCCAAATCAGGAACACATCAACCCGAAGCGTCAGCGAGGGAGTTGGGCAGCAAGGATTTCCGAGGCTCCTCGCTTACGCTTCTGGTTAGTGTGCATGAGCTCGCAAACGAACATTGAAGACATGCAACATTGCGGAATGCGGTTCTTGACAGCGGTTGTGGACGCGGCCTAGAGTGGAGGTGACGCTTCCGACCCTCGTACTGCAACGCCGCCATGGCCCGTCAACGCCGCGATTTGGCTGTCGAACAGCTTCCCGTCGACGAGAAGCCCAAGGCGGGCGTGTATGTGGGGTTGTTGTTCGTCTCGACCGGCGCCCTCGTGACAGGCATCATCTTCCTCGTGATGGTGCTGAACCGCTACGGCTGGGCGCTCTCGTCGCAGTGAAAGACTCTGGCCGCTCCACCGGGCCCGTCCCGGTGGGCGGACGACTGACCAGCTAGTACGAGACGTCCTGCCGCACATCTCTCCACCGGCCCCGTGCCGGTGGGAGAGCGACTGGACGGCTCGCGGTTGGAGCCGTCCAGTCGTCGCTCCACCGGAGCAGGTCCGGTGGAGGCGTGTCAGCCACCGTTTGGCCTCGTGCTTAGCTGCACAGTCACGGCTCCACCGGCACGGGGCCGGTGGTGGCCGCCGAACGACCCATTCTG
>JAHWKJ010000464.1 GCA_019347905.1 Planctomycetota bacterium | reverse complement strand
CGCCCCGGACCGCCCGACGAGGCCCGCCGGTACGCCCTCGAAGCCGCCCGCGAATTCGCGAAGCACGAGCGCTACGCACACCGCGCCTGGCTCCTGATCGGAATGTTGCTCCGTGATCAGGGGAATAAATCGCAGGCGGCCGAGGCCTGGAGCCGCATCGAAGCGTTGGATCCGGATCTCGACGATCTCCAGGTGCCCGCGGATGAATTCCTTACGCAATTTGCCACCCTGCACTTGGAACTGGGGAATCAACGTGCTGCCGATCTCGCTGTTCTGAACCGGGCGTTGTAAATCGGTCAGAAGTTGAAGAGGGAACGAAGGCAACGGAGAAAGGTCGCGTCCCACGGAGTTGCCGCGCCGAATGCGTTTCTTCGTTATCTCCGTTGACTCCTGTTCAACCTTGTTCGCGGTTCCGCGCGTGCTGGTAAACCGCGTCGGAACTGGCTTGGCATCGACCACTGGTGGGCAGGTACTGTGGACGCAGGCGGAAACGACGCGACCATCCTGGACAGCGATCGGCGTTTCCACCGGCTGGAAGTCGTATGCGCGCTGCGGTGTTTCTTTCGCTGGTTCTTCAACTCCTCGTGTCGGGCTGCGGCGATTCGGAGAGCGGGAGCGCACGCGCGCGCAACGAGCTTGCACGCGATCGTGCAGCCACCGGCGAGCACCCGCGCCTCCCAGCCCAGCCCGCAGCGCCGTCGGCAGATCCCGCTCAGGCCGTGCTGCGATTCGCCGACATGACGGACCAGACCGGCATCGATTTCGTCCACGTCTCCGGCAACAGTCCCGACAAGCCCTTCCCGGCCGCCAACGGCAGCGGCGTGGCCGCCTTCGACTATGATCTCGACGGATCCTGCGACCTCTTGTTCCTCACCCTCCGCGAGTTCCCGCCGACAGCCGCGTCCGCCACGCGCGGCAATCAGATGTATCGCAACGTCGGCGACTGGGAATTCGCCAACGTGACGGAGGCGACAGGCCTCGGGCACAAGGGCTACAGCGCCGGTCCGGCGGTCGGCGACTTCAATTCCGACGGCTTCCCCGACCTGTACGTCAACTGCTACGGACCAAACCAGCTCTACCTCAACCAGGGAGACGGCACATTCCGCGAATGCGCGGCCGGGGCGGGAGTGGACGATCCCTCCTTCGGGACGAGCTGCGCGTTTTTCGACTTCGACGGCGACGCGGATCTCGACCTTTACGTCTGCAACTACGGCGAATGGACGTGGGAGGCAAATCCTTTCTGCGGGAATCGCCAGAAGAACGCCCGCATCTTTTGTGCGCCGCGGAGCATCAAACCCGCGCCCGATAGACTGTACGAGAACCTGGGCGACGGCCGCTTCCGCGACGCGCTTGAAGCCGCCGGCCTGGCACGGGAGCCGGGGCGGGCCCAGGGTATAGTGGCCGCCGATCTGGACCAGGACGGCCTCCTGGATCTCTACATCGGCAACGACGCGAATCCCAATTTCCTGTTCCGCAACCGGGGGGACGGGACGTTTGAAGATCTTACGGAAGCGTCGGGGGCCGCCGCCGACCTCTCCGGCCGTTTTCAGGCCGGCATGGGAGTGGACGCGGCCGACATCGACCGCGACGGGCTGCTCGAAGTCTTCGTGACGAATTACGAAGACGAGCAGAACGCGTTCTACAGGAATCTCGGCGAAAACGTGTTTCAGGACGAGAGCCGTTCGCAGGGCCTGGCGGCGCCCAGCATGCGCTGGGTCGGCTGGGGAACGAGCTTCACCGACTTCGATCTCGACGGCTGGGTTGACCTGGTGGTGACGAACGGGCACACGGACGACAACCTGCATGAACTGGGCCGCGAGGCGCCCTATGCCCAGCCGCCACTGCTGTTTCGCAACGAAAATGGCTGGCTGCAGCCGGTGCACGAGGCGGCCGGCAGTTACTTCGCGGCCGCGCATCCCGGCCGGTCGTTGTGCGCGGCCGATCTGGACCGGGACGGCGACGCGGACATGGCGATCGGCCATCAGGACCAGCCGGCCGCCGTCCTCCGCAACGATTCCCTCCGGGCCTCTGGTCCGCGCGTCTTGTCGCTCAAGCTCGTGGCCACGACGTCGAATCGCGAAGGCATCGGCGCTCAGATCGAAGCGTTGCTGGAGTCGCCGCCATCGGGCGATCCGCGTGCGAACCCTGCCGTCCAGATGAAATCGGGCGGAAGCTACCTCGCCTCCATGCCGCACGAGGCCACGCTCAGTCTCCCGAATGACGCAGACATCGAACTGGAGGTCCGCTGGCCGAGTGGCCGCGTCGAGCGGCTGCCTGCTCCGGCCGCGTCAGGCCGCTACGTTCTGCTGGAGGGTGGAGGTCTGGTCGTCTTGGCTCGCGGGGCTGTTGCGGCGGGCCGGGCGATGCGTTTTGATGTAGAATGAGGCCGGCTCTGCAGGATTCGGAGGATGTGCCGTGAAGCTCACCGATGCCACCATTGAGGTCGAATATCCGGAATCGGACGGCCTGCCCATGGGTGAAACCGATCTGCACCGCTGGTGGATGATTCACCTCACCGACGTTCTTGAGCGTCGCTACCATGACCGGCGGGTATACGTCTCCAGCAACCTGCTGCTCTATTACGAGGAGGGTGAGCCGCTGAAGTTCGTGTCGCCGGACGTGTTCGTCGTCAAAGACTGTGAGCCCCGCATGCGGCGGGTGTTCAAAACCTGGGAAGAGGGCCGGGTTCCACAGGCCGTGTTCGAGGTGACGTCCGCGAGCACCCGCCGCGAAGACGCCGTGTTCAAGCCGGAGAAGTACGCGCACATCCAGGTGGCGGAGTACTTCCTGTACGACCCCACGGCGGACTACCTCAAGCCGCCGCTGCGCGGCTACCGGTTGCAGGCCGACGAATACTGCGCCATCGAGCCTGACGCGACGGGGGCGCTGGTCTCCGAGGAGCTGGACCTCTTGTTGCGGCTGGAAGGCCGGGACTTGGCGCTGTTCGATCGGCACACGGGCGAGCGGCAGTTGTCGACTCAGGAAGCGCTCGAGGCGGAACGCGCCGCCCGCGAGGTCGCGGAAGCCGAGAACACACGCCTGCGCCAGCTTCTGAAAGACCGCGACGGTGCGTAGCGGAGCGGTGGTCGTTGATACTGCTGGTGTGTGTATACGAAGGACCAATCACGATGAATCCAGATTTGTCCTCGCAAGACGCTCCGGCGAACGACTCATTCTCGGCGGCGCACGCAAGCCCTCCTGCAGGCGACTCGCCATATCAACCAGACGCGCACGCGCCAGCGGCCGCCTCGTTCAGCATTCGTCGCGTGCTGTTGACGGTGCTGGCTGTCGTGCTGGTCGGCGGCGCGGGAGCGGCCGGCTGGTGGTATTGGACCACCAGGGAACCCGCGCTGTACCCGGTCAAGGGCATCGTGTATCTCGACGGGGAGCCGATGCAGGGCGGCATCGTGACGACGCAGTATCTGAGCGATCCACAGCTTCGGGGAGCGGGAGCCTTAGCGGCCATTGACGAAAGGGGCCGTTTCGAGCTGGTGACGAATTACCGGCCCGAGCCCGCCAAGGGCGAGTATCCGCGCTGACGGGCGGCACGAATGGGGGTCGCGGCTAAACGGCTTAAGCGGTCGACTCGGGGCCGAACCGCACTTACCCGCGGGCGTACTCGAACATCGGCGTCGAGAGGTAGCGCTCGCCGGAGTCGGGCAAGACCACCACCAGCGTCTTGCCGGCGCTTTCCGGCCGGGCGGCCACTTTGAGCGCGGCGACCATGGCCGCGCCGGAGCTGATGCCGCAGGTGATGCCTTCTTCCTTGGCGATCCGCGGGGCCATCTCGAACGACTCTTCATCCCCGACCTGCACGACCTCGTCCACGAAGCTCATATCGAGCACATCGGGCACGAAGCCGGCGCCGATCCCCTGGATCTTGTGCTTGCCGGGACTGCCGCCGGAGAGCACGGGGCTGCCGATCGGTTCCACCGCCACCGAATGCAGCGGCTGGCCCTTCTCCTTCTCGAAATAGCGCGAGACGCCGGTGATGGTGCCGCCGGTGCCCACGCCGGAGATGAGGATGTCCACCTTGCCGTCGGTGTCGTTCCAGATCTCGGGGCCGGTGGTCTTGAAGTGGATCTCGGGATTGGCCGGGTTCTTGAACTGCTGGGGCATGTAGAACGCGGGGTCGCGGGCGATCTCTTCGGCCTTGGCGATGGCCCCCTTCATGCCTTCGGCCCCCGGTGTGAGGATCAGCTCCGACCCGTAGGACTTGAGCATCATCCGCCGCTCCAGCGACATGGTGTCCGGCATCGTCAGCGTCAGCGGATACCCGCGGGCGGCGCAGACGAAGGCCAGGGCGATGCCGGTGTTGCCGCTGGTCGGCTCGACGACCTTCATCCCGGGCTTGAGCAAGCCCTTCTTCTCGGCATCCCAGATCATCGAGGCGCCGATGCGGCACTTGACGCTGTAGGCGGGGTTGCGGCCTTCGATCTTCGCCAGCACCGTCGCCTTGAGACCCTTGGCGAGGCGGTTGATGCGCACCAGCGGCGTGCGGCCGATGCTCTCGGAGTTGTCTTTGAAGACCGGCATCGAGGCTCTCCTCCCTGCGGGAACGTATGGGCATTCACTCGTGGCACGAGCGCGGTCATTATTGAAAAAACTCCGGGCGGCCGCAACAGGAAGCCCGCCGGCTTTCCCGCGGTGTGCGCCAGTGGTAGATTAGTCGTCTGGCGAAGTGGAAGATTGGCATGAGCAGACAACGACCCCCCTTGTCGATTTCGCGACGCGATTTTCTGCGCGTGGGCGGTCTGTCGGTGGTCGGACTGTCGGTGGCCGACTGCGCCGCGCTCGCCGCCGCTCGCGGTCCCGCCAGCCGGCGGAGCGCGATCTTCGTGCTGATGAACGGCGGCGCCAGCCAGTTGGAGACGTTCGATCCCAAACCGGCGGCCCCCGCGGAAATCCGCGGGCCCTTGCGCGCCACCCAGACGGCCATCGCGGGCGTGAGCTTTTCTGAAAGCTTGCCGCGGCTCGCGGAGCGGGCAGACCGTTTCGCGCTCGTCCGCTCGGTGTACCACGCGGCGGCACCAATCCACGAGACGGGACT
>JAHWKJ010000463.1 GCA_019347905.1 Planctomycetota bacterium | reverse complement strand
TGCGAGAGACAGCCGCCGGCGAGCGGCAGTCCGCGGCCCTTTTGCTGGGACGCCTGGGGGGTAATACACGCCAACCCCGCGGATTGCCGCCCGCCGGCGGGGGGGGAAGAGATGGGGTGACGGGGTGACAAGGTGACGGGGTGACGGGATGACTGTGAACTGTGACTCTATCGGTTCCGCCACAACACAATGACCATTGCCACGTCCATTGCTGACCGCGCGATTCCCGCGCCCTCGGAAAACGCTGCCGTTGCGGGCGGGGAGGCCGTGGTTCGGAGAGGGCCGACGCTGCGGTCGCTGTTCTCGACGTATCGCTGGCGGCTGCTGGCGACGTACTTGCTGTTCAACCTCGAGAACGTGCTGCGGCTGCTCCAGCCGCTGGTGCTGGGATTGGCGATCGACGGCCTCTTGCGGCAGTCTTACACGGGGCTGGCGTGGTTTGTGGCACAGCACTTGGCGCATCTCTTGATCAGCTCGTTCCGCCAGATGTACGACACTCGGGCCTTCGCGGCGATCTACAGCGACCTGGCCACGGAACTCGTCGTGCGGCAGCGACGCGATGCCGTCGATCTCTCGCGGGTGACGGCGCGGTCGGCCCTGTCGCGGGGGTTCGTCGAGTTCTTCGAGCGGCACGTGCCGCTGGTCATCCGCTCGGCGTACTCGATCGGCGGAGCCTTGCTGCTCCTGGCGTGGTACGACTGGGTGCTGGTGGCCTACTGCCTGGTGCTGCTGGTGCCGGCGATGCTTTTAAACGCGGCCTACAGCCGGAAGACGCTCGCGCTCAGCCGCTGCCTGCACGACCGGTACGAGGGGGAGGTGGACGTCATCGGCCAGGGCGATCCCTCGCAGGTCCGCGCGCATTACGACGAAGTCGGCCGCTGGCGCGTGCGGCTCTCGGACGCCGAGGCGGTGAACTTCAGCCTGATGGAGCTGTTCGTGCTGGCGGCACTGGCGGGGTCGCTGGTGCACTTCTGCACGACAGCGAATCCCGCGGCGGGCGAGATCTTCGCAGTCTTCCGCTACGTGCTGATGTTCATCATGGGCCTGGACGCGGTGCCGAAGCTCGTGGCCCAGCTCAGCAGCCTGCGCGACGTGGGCTTCCGTCTCGCCGGTCCCAAGGCGGCGTAACCGGCGCCAGCCGCGAAGATTTCCCGGAAAAACACCAAAGCTGCAAGGATTTCCCCCAGCCGTCGATCCTAATATCACGTAGACTAAAGATAGGTTGTAATCCGGCTGGGGGGTTTTATGACACCGCGGAAGCGGATTCTGGTGGTCGAAGACGACGCGTCGATCGCGGCGCCGGTGCAGTACGCTCTGGAGCAATGTGGCTACGAGGTGCTGCTGGCGGGCGATGGAACGGCCGGGCTGATGCGGGTCGAACGCGACGCTCCGGACCTGATCGTGCTCGACGTGGTGATGCCGCGGCGGAGCGGCTTCGCCGTGCTGAAGCGGCTGGAATGCGTCCGCCGGCCGCTGCCGGTGATTCTGATGACGGCGGGCGACGGGGCCCGCCACCGCGCGCTGGCGGCTTCGCGGGGGGTCGATACCTTTCTCGCCAAACCCTTCGCGATGAGCGAGCTGACCGACGCCGTTGATCGGCTCCTGCAACCGACCGCCCCTATCATTTAGTCGCCGTTTAGCCGCGTCCCCACGGGACGCGCGTCCCGCTGGGACGCGGCTAAACGACACGACACGCGACTCACTCCTTCGGGTCGCGGAAGATCGTCAGGTCGACCGGCTGGCCGGAGTCGAGGAAGACTTTGCCGGCGACGTCCTGCAGCACGTCTTCCATCGTGCTGAGATACTCGCGGCGAAGGGCCATGCCGCGGGCGTCCTCATAGCTGCGGCCGCCGAGACTCGCCTCGTGCCGGAGCTGCGCGATCAGCTTGCGGAAGCGGTCCGAGCGTCCGCGGGCGTTGGTCACGAGCTGTTCGTGCTCGATGCGTGCCGTGTCCAACGTCTCCTGCGCCCGGGCCTGGGCCGCCTGAAGCTGCTCTTCGGCGAAGGCTTCGGCGGCGTGGATGTACTTTTCCTTGTCGGCCCGGGCGTTGGCCACGTCGAGGAAATCGCTCTTCACCTGCACCGGCGGGCTGACCCCCGCGATGGTCACTTCGTCGACCGCGATACCCAGGTTCTGCTCGTCGACCAGATGTTGGACGCGGAGCGTCAACAAGCGACGCAGTTCGCCCAGCCCCAGCGGGTGCACGAAATCGACGCCGCTTTGCGAGACTAACTCCGCGGCGGCCGACTCCACCAGCGCGCGCAGCCGCGCCTCGTTCGATTCGCTCGCATACAGCCAGCGGTCCACGCCCGCCGGCGAGACGCGATACTGCACATTGAGCTGCAGGTTGAGCAGGTTCTTGTCGCCCGTGAGAAACCGCGAGCGGCTCGAAGGGTCGACGACCTGCAGGAATTCGCCTCCATCGTCGAGATCGATCCGGCCGATGGTGAGCGTGCGGACTTCGCTCAGATTCGTGCGGTCGACCTGCGAGAACGGCCACGGCAGATCGTAGTGCAGCCCGCTGGAGACGAGCAGCGGACGACCCTCGCCGGCCCTCACCAGCCGCCCGCAGCGCCGCACGACGGCGGTCTCGTTGCCGCGGACGACATAAAAGCCCGTCGCCAGCCACGCCAGCAGCGCGGCGAAAATGTAAAGGAACGCACGCGTCACGGCCCACCCCCCGTCGCCGCCGCCGCGCCCGGCGTTCCCCCCCTTACTAAGGGGGGGGCGGGGGGGGCCGGGCGGCCTTGTACGCCGGCAGCCGACTCCGTTTCCGAAGGGTCATCCGCGATCACCCCCCCCAGCCCCCCCTTAGTAAGGGGGGGAGCCTCGTGGGAGACCGGGGGAGTTTCGGGCGCCGGGGGTGCGAGGTCGTCTGGGATGCCTTCCGTCAGCAGCCTGAGCAGGTTGCTCGACGAGCTGAGAACCAGCGTCGTCTTTGCGTTCAGAATGCGGCGGTACGAATCGAGCGTCCGCGTGATGCGATAGAACTCCGGATCCTCGGCGTGCGCATCGTTCAAGATGCGAATCGCTTCGGCCTCGCCCTCGCCGCGGATTCGCTCGGCCTCCGCTTCGGCCCGGGCCATCAGTTCGTTCGACTGCTTGCGGGCCTGGCTGCGGATGACCGTGCTCTCGGCCAGCCCGGCGCTGCGGTAGCGCTGGGCGATCTTCTTGCGTTCGCTCTTCATCCGCTCGAACACCGCCTGCTGGTTGCCCGACGGCAGATTCGGGCGATTGATCCGCACGTCGACGACTTCAATGCCGAACTGCCGGGCGAGCGACTCTTCTTCGCGCGAGCGCTGCAGCATCTGGCGGCGGATCGTTTCGGCCAGCTCCGCCAAGCGCGAGGCGCCGGAGGCGTCGGGGCCACTCTCGGAATCGGCGACGTGAAACAGCCCCTCCGGCCCGCTGAACTCGACGCGGCCGATCTCTGTACTGAGGATCGACCGCAGCCGGCTGTCGAGCCGCGCTTCGGCCGTCTCGATGCTGCCCAGGCTGCGAAAGAAGCGGACGACCGGCCGCGACTGGGGATCGGCCGCGTCGAACGGCCCCTCCGGCGGCTCGGCCACCTGCCACACGAGGTACGCGTCGACGATCAGGTTCTTGCGGTCGCGGGTAAAGATTTCGCGGCCGGGCGGGTCGAAGAGCTGTTGACGGCGGTCGAAGCGGCGAACGGTGTCGATGGGCCAGGGCAGCTTCATTCTGAGGCCCCGGTCCTCGGGGCGGTCGTAAACGGCCACGATATCGCCCAGCCGCTCGACGACGACCAGTTCCGTCTCGTCCACAAAGACCATCGAGCTGATGAGGAGCGCCACGGCCAGTCCGCACAGCCCCAGCGCAAAGCCGTACTTCAGCAGGCGTCGCCCGACGCCCCGCAGCGGCATTGCGGAACGACTGAAAGCAGGGTCCGTCATCGCGTCCTCGATTTCCGGCTTTGCCCCGAAAGCGGCGTCCGTCATCGCGTCCTCAGTTTCCCATGGGGGCCGCCGCTTCGGGCGGCTCGTGTTCGTTGCCCAGCGCCGGGGCCAGGAGCGCACCACCGCCGAGGTCGAGCGGATCGGCCAGCAGCACGTGCTGCCGGCCGGCGACATCGGGATCGACGATCGTCAGCGGCCGCGAGGCGAGCGTGTCTTCCATGGCCTGCCAATACAGAGCCAGACCCGTGAGCGCCGGCCGCGAGCGCCACGCCGCGAGCAGGCTGCGAAACCGCGACGCCGCGCCCGTCGCCTCCTCGATGCTCCGCGTGCGTTCTTCGCGCGCCTGGAGCAACGTCGCCGCGGCATCGCCCGCGAGATGCACGAACCGCTCGTCGCCGCGTTCGCCGGTGAAGCGCGACAACTCTTTCCACGCCGCGTCGTCGAGCGTCCAGTTCGAGCGGTTGCCCGTGGTGCCGCCTGCGTGGGAATCGCCCGCGGGCGCCTCCGGAGCGCTCAGTCGGCGGATCACCCGCTCGCCGGCGGCGCTGAGCAGCGCTTGCGCGTATTCGGCCTCGGCGTCGTTGATCAACCGCTCGCGCTCTTCGAGCATGTCGGCCACGTCGCGATATGCGGCCACCACCGAGCGCGGCGGATGCAGATCCAGCAGGTTCAGGTCCACCACCTCGACACCCAGCGCCGCGTCACGTGTGCGCTCGCGGATCGTCTCCAGGCAACGGCGTTCCGTTTCGGAACGGCGGTCGGTCAACAGGCCCTCCAGCGGCAGGGCGGCGGCCGTTTCGCGAATGACGCCTTCGGCGATCGACCGCAGCGCCTCGTCGGGCGCGGCGTTCTCCAGCAGGTAACGCTCCAGATCGGCGATGCGGAACTGCACGTCGGCCGTGATCTCGACGGCCACTTCGTCGCCGGTCACGACGAGCGACTCGTCGGGCCGCGGCTGGTAGTTCTCGTCGGCGTGCTCGCTGGTCCACTCGATGGGCAGAGCGGCGACGTCGTCGGGCGCTTGCGCCGCCGGGCGAGGTGCGCGAAAGCCGATCTGCACGCTCCGCACCAGGTCCACGCGCTTCCGCAGCACGCGTTCGAACGGCTGCGGCCAGCGCCAGTGCAGCCCCGGAGACAGTTCTG
>JAHWKJ010000462.1 GCA_019347905.1 Planctomycetota bacterium | reverse complement strand
GGACGGCGGGAGCGGCAGGGTTCAACCGCCATTCGTACCGCGTGCCGGACGGGGCTGCAAGGGCATATGGGTGTGTGTACGTGGTACGAGGTAACCAAGTACGAGGTACAGCCCTACTGCCGCTCGCTCCCCGATTCGCCGCCGGCGACCTTGCCGTAAGCTTTGAAGTGCAGCGGTTCCTCGCGGCCGGCGATGGTGACGATGAACTCTTCGTTGAATTCGCCCGGCTCGTCGGGCGGCGTCACGCTCATCGGCAGGACGTGCACGGGGCGGGTCTCCTTCGGCAGCCGCACCTTGAAGGCTTCGCGGTCCGACTCGCACTCGATGCTTTCGATCTGGAACGGCTTGCGGCCGCGGAGCACGATGTTGAACGTCTTTTCGCGGCCGGGCGTCAGCAGCCCCAGCGAGACCGTCTCCGGCGTGATGGTGAACTCCGATTCGACGCGGGCCGAGACCAGCAGCGGAACGTAGGGGTTCTGGTCGTCGGTGACGATCGTCACCTGGTCGCGAAGGCTGCCGGGGGAGAGGCTTTCATCCAGCGTGAGGATCAGCTCGTACTTCACGCGGCCGCCGGAACGCTCCTTCTCTTCGACGCGGGCCGTCAGGTGCTTGTTCTTCGAGCGCACGTCGCGAATCTTCCAGTCGGAACGGCCGGCGTAGGCGACTTCAATGGTTTTGGTGGCCGGCTGGCCATGCGGCACGGCGCCGAAGTCGGCGGCCCCGGGCGTCAGGACGACGTCGGTGCGGATGTAGGCGGTGATGGGGATTTTGACTTCGGCATACAGCGGCTGGTCGAACGTGACGATGAGGTTGGAATCTTTGCGGTGCGTGAACTTCAGCGTGTCCATCGTGACTTCGACGAAGGCCGTCTCGTGAGTGACGAGGGTCGTCTTATCGGGCGTGGCCGCCGAACAGCCGCAGGTGGTGCGCACGTTCGAGATGTGCACTGTCTGCTTGTAGGGGTTCTTGATGGCGAAGCGATAGCGCGTATCGGCCCCGCGGGCGACCACGCCGAAGTCGTGGGTGGTCTTCTCGAACATCTTTTCGGCCCAGTCGCTCGACTGGGCGAAGGCGCTGTTGCCGGCCGCGGCCACGATCAGAGCGACGGCGAGCTTCCAGAAGACGCTTTGCCCGGAAAAAGGGACAGCGCCCGTTGGACGAGCCTCCGCGCGGCGGGGAAGCGTAGTGGCAGACATGGCTGAAACTCGCTCCGGAGTGGCGTGCCGGGGCTGGAAGCTCTTTGAGGACAAGACCTTGTCGAGGAGCCTTCGGTGGGCCGGCAGCGTGTGGAACCTGTCTGGGGTTAGCGCGATTGTGGCGTCGCTTCCGCTGTTCGATCGTCCGCCAATCCACGCGTCAGAACCTATCACACAATGCCGGTCCGTGGCGGTCGCTCGTCCGCCGGCGTGATGCTTTTTGGCAACGTCTCCGGCCGACAGCCGCCATGCCTCTCGCCAGCGTCACATTCTCCGCAGACGGCTGGCGTACCCCCATTCTACGGGATCAGCAGGGACGTTGCGAGCGCCGATTTCTTCGCAACGGGGAAGCGGCGAAAGGTCGTAGTGCGGATTTCAATCCGCACGACGACGCCGCACGTCGCGGGTGATACCGCGTCCAGCGATTCATCAGGCCGACACTTGTTCCCCAGAGTCGGCCGTCTGAGTACCGGACAGCATGGCGATGCTGGAGACCGCACTGAACGTGCTGCCGCTGCAATTCGGATCGAGCCAACTCGACCTGCATGACGGCACCTCTCCGGACAAGGATTCGATACGAACAGTGTATCAGATCCGCATGGGTTGCCAGTTCGGGTCGAGGATTCAACAATGAAAGTTCCGAGCCGTTTCGGCAGAGACGGTGACTTCGTCCGATTTTTCGCAGGCCCTGCTGGTGACATCAAAGCGTTTCATCCTCAATTCGTCGCGGACCTCGAAGCAGGGCACGCTGATCAACGTCGGCAAGGAGTCGCCGGAGTATCGGGCGTTGACCAACACCGTGACGATGGCCGCGGAAGACATGGCGGAGATCGGTCTGGCCGCGGGGCAGATGGCGCTGGTCCGCACCGAATTCGGCGAAGCGGCCTTCAAGGCCGAGGCAGGCAAGGTGCCGCAGGGCATGATCTTCATTCCCTACGGACCCCCAACCTGCCAATTGATGGGCGGCGACACCGACGGCACCGGGATGCCGACGTCCAAAGGATGGGAAGTTGACGTGGTGCCGCTTTAGGAGCGGCAGCTTTTCAGGAAACTCCACCCACAGAATGCTTTGCCCAAAAAAAGGGGACAGTCCCCTTCATCTTGCACATGGTAGGGGGACAGTCCCCTTTTTTTGGGCAAAGCCCCACAGGCGGTGAGCATGGCAGATCGAGCGCTTGACGAGACGCTGGGGCAAACCGCGAGCCCTCACTTCAGCACCGACGGCGATCGCGACGGGCTGCCGGCGTGGACGGAAGTTGATTCGGGGCGGTTCATGCCGCGACGGATTCGCGGGAGTTGCCAGGGCCGCGCCTTGGGGTGAACGTTCACCGTTCCGTCGTCCGGTACGGGCGACGCCGATTGCCAGGAGCGGACTCCGGGCGCTGACGCTTCCGGCTCGACTTCTAATGCCAGCCAGGAACTCCAATGACCCTGCAGGTAATCGACAACGCCACGTGCACGTTTTGTGGCTGTGTCTGCGATGACATTCAACTGCACCACGACGAGACCCGCATCCACCAGGCCAAGCGGGCCTGCGTGCTGGGGACGGCGTGGTTTCTCAACCACACCGCCGAACGGAAATACCCCGACGCGCTGATCGACGGGCGCGAAGCCCCCCTGGATGAAGCGATCGAGCTGGCCGCGACGCTCTTGCACGAAGCCGACATGCCGCTGATCTACGGCATGAGCAACACGACCTGCGAGGCCCAGAAAGAGTGCGCCGCCCTGGCGGATCAACTGGGAGCGCTGCTCGACAGCCACACCTCGTTGTGACACGGTCCCACCGAAATCGCCGCCCAGTTGGGTGGCAAGGTCACCTGCACGCTCGGCGAAGTGAAGCAACGGGCGGATTTCATCATCTACTGGGGGGGCAATCCGGCCGAATGCCATCCGCGGCACTTCACGAAGTACACCATCATGCAGAAGAGCAAATTTCTGCCGCGCGGCCGCAAGGACCGCACGATGGTGCTCGTCGACATCCGCGAAACCAAGAGCGTCAAGGCCGCCGACATCTTCCTGCAGGTGAAGCCGGGGAAGGATTTCGAGCTGATCACGATCCTGCGGGCACTCGTCAAGGATCAGGCGGTTTCGGACGAGCAGATCGCGGAGACGGGCCTCACGCGCGAAGTGCTGGATGACCTTGTTCAGCGGATGAAGGCGGCGAAGTTCGGCTGCCTGTTTTTCGGCATGGGCCTGTCGATGACGCGCGGCAAGCACATGAACAGCGCGGCCCTCTTGACGCTGGCCGCGGAGATGAACGCCTTCACCAAGTTTGTGGCGATGCCGATGCGCGGGCACGGCAACGTGACCGGCGCCGACGTGATCATGCGCTGGCAGACGGGGTATCCCTTCGGCATTTCATTCAACCGCGGCTACCCGCGGTACAACCCGGGCGAATTCTCGACGGTGGACGTGCTGGTTCGCGGCGATTGCGACGCAGCGTTCATCATCGGGGCCGATCCGGGCGCGACGATGCCTCAGCCCGCAATCAATCACCTGAAGCGGATTCCGACGATCGTGCTCGATCCGCACGTGACGCACACCAGCCGGCTGGCGCGGGTCCACATCACCACCGCTGCGCAGGGCATCGGGGCGGGGGGGACGGCGTATCGCATGGACGAGATCCCCATGCCGCTGAAGCCGGCGCTCAAGTCGCCGTATCCCACCGATGAATACGTCGTCCGCCGGCTCAATGAGGCCGTCGCCGCCAAACCGTTCTGGCTGCCGGAAGGAAAGGTCCCCCCAATGCTCACGGCGCAGGTCTAAGAATCCGGCCCATGCTGCGAATCACCGGCGGCAAAGTCTACGACCCGGCGAACGGCATCGACGGCGAAGTCAAAGACCTGTGCATCGACGATGCGGGGCGCTTCGTCGAGTCGGTCGCTGGCGGGCGCACGATCGACGCCACGGGGATGATCGTCTTCCCGGGCGGCGTCGACGTTCACACGCACGTTGCCGGCGGGGCCATCAACTTCGCGCGGGCCATGACGCCGGAAGACCATCGCCGCACGCAGGCGTTCATCCGCACGAAGTCGCGGCGCAGCGGCCTGGGCGGGATGGCTCCCACGACCTTCGCCACCGGCTACCTCTACGCCGGCATGGGCTGGACGACGGTGAACGAAGCCGCCGTCCCGGTGCTCTCCGCCCGGCACACGCACGAGGAACTGTCCGACATCCCCATCGTCGACAAGTGCTCGCTGACGCTGATGGCCAACAACGAGATCCTCCTGGACCAGCTCGAGGCCGGCGAGTACGAGCGGGCGAAGAACGTCGTCGCGTGGTACCTGTGGGCGGCGAAATCGTACGGCATCAAGGCCGTGAATCCCGGCGGCGTGGCCGCGTGGAAGTGGGGCCACGACGCCAAGCAGCTCACGTCCCCCATCGACGGCTATCCCAAGCTGACGCCGGGGGACATCGTGCTGGAGCTGGCGAAAATCTGCGACGATCTCGGCCTGCCGCACCCCATGCACCTGCACTGCAACAACCTCGGCGCGCCCGGCAACGTCTCCACGACGCTCGATACGCTCAAGCACCTGGAAGGCCATCGCGCCCACATCGCCCACTCGCAGTACCATGCCTACGGCGGCGACGACTGGCACACGATGCGGTCGGAGACGGCGCGACTGGCGGACTACTTCAACGCGCACCCGAACGTCACCACCGATGCCGGCGCCGTCTTGTTCGGCGACACCGTCACGATCACCGCCGACGGCCCCTGGCAGCACCTGCTCTACAAGCTGACCGGCCGCAAGTGGGGCAATCTCGACGTCGAAAACGAAACCGGCTGCGGCATCGTCCCCTACCCGTATCGCCCCACCAACCTGGTGAACGCGGTGCAGTGGGCGGCGGGCCTGGAGCTGTTGCTGTTGAT
>JAHWKJ010000461.1 GCA_019347905.1 Planctomycetota bacterium | reverse complement strand
CGATCGGCTGCGATTCCAACTCACTCGCTCCGGGGGCGAGATAGCGGCCGTACGGTGAATAGCTGGCGACTGGTTAGCTGTTCGCGGGCAGGCTACAATGCGCTCTCCAGACGCGGCGGTCTTTCTCTACGTTGTAACGCACGATCTTGTCGCCATCGAAAAACGCGATCTCTCGACCGTCCGCTGAGAAGGCGGCACCCTCGGGTATGTGGCTTATGTCGCCGCTGAACGCTTTCGGCCGCTCGAGGCGGGCGACCTGTTTCCCGCTGAACGCGTTCCAGACGTGGATCGTGCCGCGCACATCCGTGCTGGCGATCCGGCTGCCGTCGGGAGAGAACGTGAGGTGCCGGACATTGGCCGTGTGGCCGCGGTAGATGGCGACCGTCCGCTTGCCGTCGGCGGTCCAGACCTGCACCTGGCCGTCCCCTCCGCGCGTGGCCAGAAAACTGCCGTCCGGGGACCAGTCGCCCGGCGCCACCGCGCCGAAATGGCCGTCAAGCTCGATGCGGTACTCGGTCGGCGGAACTGACGTCTGGTTCGCGACCGGAGGCGGCTTCAAATCCGGTATCCGCGATCGCTCGGCGGCCGGTCTGCCAAAGTACCATAGCGCACCGAGCAACAGCAGCACCGGCACCGCAATCGATCCGCGGAGCAGCCAGACACCCCGCCGCGGCGGATTCTGCCGGCGACGCAACATCCCCACGACGGTTCCCGCATCGGGTTGAAAGACCGGCCCGGTAACGAGCGTGACCTCCAGCCCCGTCGAGCGGTGCGTCTCGGCCGCCGATTGCACCGAGGCCGTCACCACCGGACGGCCGGCGATCTTCTCCGCCGCCAGCGGCTGCAACTGGCGGACGACATCCTCGGCCGTCTGGAACCGCTCCTGCGGGCGCTTGGCCATCATCCGTTCGACCACGTCCGTCAGCGCCCGCGGGCAGTCCGGCCGCAACTGCCCCACCGGTTGCGGCTCTTCCTGGGCCAGCCTCACCAGCTTCTCCGCCGCCGAGCCTCCCGGAAACGGCTTGCGGCCGGTCAAGAGGTAGTACAGCGTCGCCCCCAGCGAATAGATGTCGCTGCGCCCGTCGGCGGCGTGCGTGTTGAGCGCCTGCTCGGGGGCCATGAAGTCGATGGTCCCCATCACCGCCCCCTCTTGCGTGAGCGCGGTGTGCGAGTCTTCCTCGGCTTCGGCCACGATCCGCGCCAGGCCCATGTCGAGGATCCTGGTGGCCCCGCCCGTCGAGAGCAGGATGTTCTGCGGCTTGATATCCCGGTGCACCACGTTTTGCCCATGGGCATACGCCAGACCCGACGCGGCCTGCATGCAGATGGCGGCCGCTTCGGCCGGCTCCATCGGACCGTCGCGGCGGACCAGCGACGCCAGGTCGCTGCCTTCGACGTACTCCAGCACCAGGAACGACACGCCCCCCTGCTGGCCGACATCGTGAGCGTGCACGATGTGTTCGTGCTGCAGCCTCGAACTGACCGCCACTTCCCGCCGGAAGCGATCGACGAGCCTTTGATCTTTCACGCGGCGGGGGTCGATGACCTTGATCGCCACGTCGCGGTTCATCCGCGTGTGCCGCGCGCGATAGACGGCTCCCATGCCGCCCTGGCCGATCTGCGACAAGAGCAGATAGCGACCGTCGTCGAGAAAGAACACGGCGTCGCCTTTGCGGACCTGGTCCCGCTGCCAGGCGGTGACCAGTCCGCGCCGGACGAGGGCGTCGACGAGGACTTCGTCGTTCGCCTCGGCACCCAGTTCGGCGCGAAGAACTTCGATCTGCCCGGTCGTAATGACCTGGCTGCGAAGCAATCGCTCGAGGAGCACCGGCGGGGGCGTGGCGGCCTGAGCCGCACTCGCCGCGGGCCGGTCGTCCCGCGCGGCGGCACCGCCGCCGATTTCAGTCGCTGCGGCGGCCTGCCGCCGGGCGGCTTCAATCAGCGCCTGCTCCGGGCGGAGGTGGCGCGGCTTGGCATCCTGCCGTCCCGCGACGGCTTTCTCCTCCGGGTGCAGGGACAGCCGGTCCTCGGTCGGGAGATCGTCGTCGTGGAGTTGGTTGGAGGACAGTGTTCGCCTCCCGGTGCAGGGACAGTCGGCCAGGCTTCGCCCCTCACCTTACAGAGCGCGGCGAGTCGTCGCCACTTCCTTTTCGGCTGTATTCAGTCCCGTCTTCTCCGTGCCCTCTGGTGCCTCTGTGTTTCAATCTGCCGGTTCAAAGAACACGGGCGAGGTGCGAAACACAGAGGCACAGAGGTCACGGAGTCTGCTTTTCCTGCTGTTGCGACCTATTCTGGCCGAACGCCTGCCAGCCGGTAGAACTTTTTTTGAGAAATCGGCGTGAGCCACGGGCGGAATTCTCGCTTGGATAGTGTGCGACGGACAGACACAACCCAAGCCAGCACACTCAGTCACGGACACCCGAAAGGCTGCCATCATGAAGACTCGATCGACCACCCCTCACGGCACTCGCGAAAACCCGACCCACGTCGCGCTGACGGCCGAAGAGCGCACGATCTGCAAGCGGACAAAAGAGCAGACGAAATGCAGCCGGCCCGTCCGCTGCCGGCGCTGCCCGATGATCACGTTGGGCATTTACTGAGACTGAGGAAATCAACGCCAGGTCTTTCGCGGCCAGGTGCGTCGCGATGTGTCTGAAACGCCACTCACGTGAAAGGAAAGCTGCCATGAACGCGAACTACGATCGCACGAACGAAGCCGTCCGGAACGAGCAGACGGCCCGGGACCTCTCGGCCGAGGAGCGCAAGCTGCTGGAATCGATCCAGAAGGAAGCGCCGACCCCGCAAGAGCAGCCGCGGAAGCGCCGCCGCTCGCTCCCCGTGCTGCTCGTCTGGTAACGATGCCATTGGGCGAAGTCGACGAGCCAGGTGAGAGTGTGTCGATCGAAGCTCCGGCGCCACGACCAGAAGACGCGGTGGTGGTGCCGGAGCTTTCTCCATGCTAAAGGGAAGGCAGGTTTCTTCAGCCGCGGCAGCGGCGACAGACCGTAGCCCACGGCGCGAGCCGTGGGGATGCGTTTGGCAATAGTTCCGATGAGCCCCGGCAGGGGCGACAGAAGGCGAACGCCTGGAACGCTCTTCTGTCGCCCCTGCCGGGGCTCGATCCTCCCAACGGATCATCGCACCCATGGCTCGCGCCATGGGCTACGATCTGTCGCCCCTCCCGGGGCTGAAAACCGGGACTGCCCTTTGCGGCAATGGTGCTACAGGAGAGCGGACGATGACCGTCAGTCACAGCGAACGCTTGCGGCGGAAAATCGAACTCGTGCTGCCGGAGTTCGCGTCGGCGTCCACCGCCATCGTGGAACATCCCCGGTTCGCCGAGATTTTTCCCGAGTTCCTGGTGACCGTCCACTGGATGATCCGCGGCAGCGTCCCGCTCATGGAAACGGCGGTAGCGCGTTGCCGCCGGATGGCCTCCACCGATGCCGTGGCGGCGGCCATGATTCCGTACCTGGAGCAGCATATCAAGGAAGAGCTGCACCACGACGAGTGGCTGCTGGAGGACCTGGAGGTGCTGGGGCTTGAGCGGTCGGAGGTGCTGGCGCGGATGCCGTCGGCGACGGTCGCCTCGCTGGTCGGCGCCCAATACTACTGGATTTTCCATCATCACCCGGTGGCGAAGCTGGGCCACGTGGCGGTGATGGAAGGCTATCCCGCCACCGTCGAGGCAATTGAGCTGATGGTGGAACTGAGCGGCCTGCCGCGCAGCGCCTTTCGCACGCTGGAGAAGCATTGCCACCTCGATCCGCACCACCGTGACGACCTGAACGCGGCCCTGGACGCGTTGCCGCTCGAAGACGCGCATCATGAAATGCTGGGGATCAGCGCGCTGCACACCATCCAGATCGGCAGCCGCGCCTACCGCGAAGTCGTGGACCGGTTCGACGAGCGGGGCTGAGTTCCGGCGCAGCAGTGGCGCAACCAGATATTTCAGAGACATTTGTCTTCATGGTAGTCTGGAAAACGAAGTTGGCTTGACCGCTCCACCGGGCCTGTCCCGGTGGGCGGGCGACTGACCAGCTAGTACGGGACGTCCTGCCGCGCCTCTCTCCACCGGCCCCGTGCCGGTGGGAGAGCGACTGCGCGGCTCGCGGTTGGAGCCGTCCAGTCGTCGCTCCACCGGAACAGGTCCGGTGGAGGCGTGTCAGCCACCGTTTGGCCTCGTGCTTTGGCTGCTCAGTCACGGCTCCACCGGCACGGGGCCGGTGGTGGCCGCCGAACGACCCATTCTGCCACGAAGGCGGACGTCTCTTCAAAACCACTCACATCCCGGAAAGCGACTCCAGGATCTCCTGCAACTGCGCGTGAGCGCGGGCCCGCCGCATATACACGGCGCCGGGGCTGCAGCCGAGCTGCTCGGCGACCTCTTCGGCGGAGCCGCCTTCCAGGTCGTAGAGACGGACGACTTGCGCATAGGCGCGGGGGAGGCGACGAAGCGCGTCTTCCAGCCGCTCGTGGGCTTCTTTGCGGGCAAACGCCGAGCTGGGGCTGGTGATCGAGCCGCCGATGTTCTGCAAGAGGTCGACGCAGGAGTCTTCCGTGGCCGGAGCCTGGAAGCGAACGCGGTCGCCCCCTTTCTTTGCGGTCTGGAGCTCCCGCACGGCGTCGAGCAGGTTGTTGCGGGCCAGCATGTACAGCCACGACAGGAAAGAACCCTGTCCCCGGGGGACGAAGCGGGCGATGCCCAGAAACGCCTCGGCGTACGTCTCCTGCATCACGTCGTCTTCCGAGACGAGCGACTGCCAGCGCCTGTCGATCTTGCCCTGCAGTCGCGAGCGGACGGCCGGGCCGTGCTGCTCCAGCAACTGCGCGAGGGCGTCGGAATCGCCGGCGACGGCCCGCTGGACGAGAGCGACTTCGGAGTCGGCATCCGGCATCGTGCGGCCCTCGCAGCACTTTCCCGCCACAGAAGAGACAGATCGGCTGCCACGAATTCTCGCGACCGCGAACACCCGCCGCAAGCGCGGGTCCTGTCGTTCAACTTCCTGCGGATTTTTGGGGAATTCGCCGTGAGTCGTCGCGGGGTCTTTTCGCTTTGATTGGTAGCGAGGG
>JAHWKJ010000460.1 GCA_019347905.1 Planctomycetota bacterium | reverse complement strand
CGACGCCGGCACCGACGGCACGGGCAACGTGATGCTGGCCGACAGCGTCTCGATCACGACCACCGGCACGGGCAGCAGCGTGTTTATCGGCGCCGCGGGCGCCGGCACCGGCAGCGTGACGGCGCTGGACAACGTGGATCTCGAGACCGACAGCAAGCTGTCGATCGCCGCCGGCCAGACGGACGGCGACGTGAGCTTCGGCAATCGAGCCGAACTTGTCGCTCTCGGAAGCACGATCGACATCGACGCCGGCACGTCGGCAACCAGCGATGCGAGGTTCGGCACAGACGCCACGTTGCGGACGGGGAGCAACGACAGTTCCATTGCCGTGACGGCCGGCGGACAGTTGGCCTTCGCCGACACCGCGCTCGTGCAGAACCAGGGCAACAACGGCCGGATCGACCTGGACAGCGGCGGCGAAACCTCCTTCGGCGCCAGTGCCCGCATGGAGAACCAGGGCAACGGCGGCCAAATCGACGTCAACGCCGGCGCGACGATCGGCTTCGGCGCGACGGCTTTTGTAGTGAACGAGGGGAACGACGGCCGAATCGTCCTTGCCGCGGGCGCCGACCTCGACTTCGGTGCGACGGCGCTTCTGCAGAATGAGGGCGACAACGGCTCCATCAACATCGCCGCCGGCGGCGAAGTCGCCTTCGGCGCAACCGCGCTTATGGGCAATGAAGGCCAGATGGGAACGATTGACATCGGGGCCGGCACCAGCGGCACATTTGCCGGCACGGGCTTCGTGCTCGCGGCCGACGGCAAGCTGGTGAACGACGGCGACGACGGACTCATCGAGATCGTCTCGCGAACGAACATCCAGTTGGGCGATGGCGCGCAGTTGCTCTCGGAAGGCGGTGCGGCGATTGGTCGCGGTAAGATCGCGCTCACGGCCGGCAGCGGCTCGGCTTCCGGGCACGTGAGCATCGGCACGGGGGCCACATTCAAGGCCCAACAGGACATTGCGCTGGCAGCGGGAAGTGCTACGGGGCACATCGCGCTCGGCACCGGCGGCTTCGTGCAGGCCAACTCGAGCACGATTACTTTCACGGCCGGGGCCGACGAGACCAGCCGCATCGACATCGGCAAACACAGCCTGATTCAGACCATGGGAGCGGACGGCAAAATCCGCTTCGACGCCGGCGGTCAGGTAAAGATCGACTCGGCCGTCGGAACCGAGACAAGGCTCATCAACGCCTCCACCGGCGGCACGATCGACATCGACGCGGCGACCGACGCTGACTTCGCCGGCGACGGATTCGTGCTGGGCGCAAGCGGCGTACTGGAGAACACCGGTGCGAACGGCAGGATCGCGATCGAGTCGCGCAAGAACGTAAATCTGGCGGACGGCGTCCGGCTGAAGTCGCAAGGCGGCACCGGCAGTGTGGCTGTCACCGCCGGCTTCGCGTTCGGCACCGGCTCGATCGCCGTCGGCCACAGTGCAGACCTGCTCGCAGAAACACTGCTGGCGATTGCCGCAGGCACCGCCGAAGGCAGCGTGACCTTCGGCGACGCCGCCCAACTGATCGCGGCAGGGAGCACAATCAAGATCGCCGCCGGCGCATCCGCGGCCAGCGACGTGCTGGTTGGCCAGGCCGGCAGGATCCAGGCATTGGGTGCCGACAGCACCGTCGCCGTCACCGCCGGTCACGACATTCAGCTCGGCGGTCAGGTGCTCGTCGAGTCGGGTGTGCTCCGCGACGTCGCGGGCGATCCCGATCCGGGCCAACTGGCGGGCAGCACCAGCTCGCTCACCATTTCGGCCGGCCGGTCGAATACCGGTAACATTCAATTCGCTGCCGGCGTCAAGCTGCTGACGGACGATACGCTCAACATCTCGGTCGGCGCGACGCCCGGCGCGGGCGCTTCACAGGGCAATGTGGTGCTGATGGACGGCGCCGCCGCGGCCGACCGCGTGGAACTGCATGCCTTCGAGCCCGACGGTGCCAAGATCGAGATCGATGCGGGGAACACCGAAGGTGACGTCTCCATTGGCGCCTTCGCGCTCGTGATGGCGGACGGCAGCGAAATCGACATCCATTCTGGCCGGTCCGCCACCAGCGATATTTCCCTCGGCAACGACAGCACGCTGCTTGCCGGCGGGAACGACTCGCTGATCACCATCAACGCCGGCGGCGGCGTCTCGCTCGGGGACCGTGTGCAGATCAAGGCTCTGGACGGCGTCCGCCGGTTCGACGCCACCGGCGACGAGATCCCGCAGATCGACATCGATGCCGGCACGACCAACGTCACCTTTGGCAGCGGCGTCCTGCTGCAGACCGGGCCCGACGGGAACGTTCTGGGAACGGCCGTGGCCATCGACAACGGGGCTGCCGATCCTGGTCCGTTCGTCGGCGCCTTCACCACGACGCCGCTGGACATCTTCGGCCGCTCGACCCTGACGACCCCCCTGGGGGCGACGGGCGAAGAGAAGCTGATCGTGCAGATCAACTGGGGCGACGGAACCACACTCGATACGCCGGCGCCCCCCGCCGACCCCCTGAAGGCCACCCGGTACGTCCGAGACGCCGGCACAAACAATTTCGAGCACCTGTTCGACCCGCGCGGCGGTAACCGGCCGAACCCGGCGGCGCCCTTCGACATCCGGCTCAGCGCCGAGTTCGATCCGTCGATCGCCATCGACGGCGGCGGAGAAGACTTCACCACCACCAACGACGACGGGATTCTTGGCGATGACGATCTCGGCACGGAGCTGGAAGTCCTCGCCACCTCGTTCGGCGCCGGGATCACGCAGGTCACTGCACAGGTTCCCGTCCTGTTCGTTCGCGAACTCACGGTGATTGATGCGAACGCGGGCGCGACGAACAACACCCCCGTGTCCGCCCAGGTGCTCGACATCGTCGCCGCCATCGCCGCCGACGTGCAGGCCGACGAGCGGCTGGTCATCGTCATCGCCCTGCGGCCCGACGGCAGTGTGCTCGACACGGTGACCTTCACGGGCACCGAGGCCGACGATCTGCTCAACAACCTGCCCAACTACCTCGCCCGCCTGCCGGACGGCAAATACCAGATCTTCCTGCGCGAGCCGGGCGAGCAGCGGACGCGGCTGTTCCGCAGCCTGCTCATCCGCGAAGGCAAGCCCATCGAAGAACGCCAGGACGAGCAGCCGGGCGAACAGGGTGCGCCCGACCAGCCGACCGCCGGACGAAACGCGGCGCCGCCCGCCGGCCCGCCCGGCATTGCCGAAGTCGACGTCGATCGCCTGTGGGAACGCTGGGTGGCCCCGCAAGCGGCCCGGCGGCTCCTGGAGCGGCAGAACCGTCCGCTCCTGCCGGTCGAGCGGGTTGAAGGACCGGTCGAAGCCGACGACCCGCCGAAAGTCATCGACGTCTCGGCCACCGATCTTCCCCCCCTTACCGAGGGGGGGCCAGGGGGGGTTTCCGGCTTCGCCGCCCCGGCCATCGCCGCGCTCCTGTTGGGCACCGGACAAGCGCTATCAGAACAGCCGCTGCGGACCGAAACAGCGCGCCAGCGGGACGCGGCCCTGGAGCGGCTCCCGCAGCGCGTCCTGAACCGCGCCGCCCGGCTGTTGCGGCGGAAACCGAGATGAGTCGAGCGTCGAGGGTCGAGAGTCGAGAGCCAGAAAAGAGGTCGAGGGACAAGGGTCGAGCGTCAAGAGCCAGAAACGAGTCGAGGGACGATCATCCAGGGTCAGCAGCCAACAGGGCGGCAAGGGTTCCGGCACAGGATCCCGCAGCGACTTTCTCCGTTCCCTTCGTTCGCTCCTGTTCAAACTGCTTCTGGCCCTCAATCCTCAACCCTCAACCATTCCAAATCCAACCTGTCGCGAGAATCGTTACGCCGCACGGCACCGGCGGTTTCAGGCCGCACGTGCCGCCAGTCTGCACAGTTTTAACCAGTTGCCGGTTGAGAACCGCCGGCAGTCGTTCGTACCATTGACGTAATCGCTCGAAGGGTCCGCCGGGCTCTTCATCTGTCCGCGTCGCCGGAAAGTGGCGGCGCCAAATGCAAAGAGACACGAGATGGCCACCGATCCCCGGAATCCGCACGACGATCCCCAGTCCAATCCCGCCGCCAGTGGCGGGCCGGACGCCGCTCCCGAAACCTCGGACGCCGACTGGGACGAAGCAGAATCCGTCAAGACCTTCGCCATCGACGGGGACCTTTCGCCCGACGTCGTGAAGACGATGGACGCCGCCTGGCTCGGCGCGTTCGACTCCCGGACGCATTCCGGCCAGACCGTCAAGGGTCACACGGCCGAGGAGCAGCAGAGCATCCTCGCCAGTTTCGCGTCGCAAACGACCTGGGACGAGCGGGTCGTTCCGCCCACGTCGCCCGACGAAGACTTCGGCGACAACCTGCAGACCATTCCCGAGGCGGCCGCATCGAAAACGGTCCCCACCACCCGTGCGCCCCAGCCGAAGCCCGAGCCGGACGAGGCGAGCGAAGACACCGAAGACAGCATCGAGAAGACGTTCATCTCCGACGAGTTCGCCCCCGTCGACGATGAAAACGCCGCCACCATGCCGGAAACGCCGGACCTGGCCCGCGGCACCGAAGACGAATCCGACAAAACAATCGTCATCCCCGAAGGGCAGGAAGACAGCGTCGATAAGACGTTCATCTCCGACGAGTTCCAGCCCGTCGACGCCGACGACGACGGCGGCGCCACGCATCCCGGCACTCTCGCCGAAGCCGCCGAGAGCGCCGACAGCGTCGAGCAGACCCTCATCTCCGACAGCCACGATCCCTCGCGGCTGGAGACGATGGATTCCGGCAGCCGCGGCATCCCGGCCAGCCAGACCTCGGCCGACGACGCCACGATGGTCTTCGAGAGGGAAGAAGACACGGGCCTGGTGATCAAGGTCCGCCACTTCCGCCACGAGGACGGCCGCGGCCCGAAGGATGCCGAGTACAACATCAACCGCGTCCTGGGCGAAGGCGGCATGGGCACCGTCTACGACGCCGTGCAGACGGCGATCAACCGCTCGGTTGCCCTCAAGATGCTCAAGAAGCCCAAGCAGGCCAAGACGGCCCAGCAGCTCGTTTCGGCGCGGCAGAAGTTCCTCGCCGAGGCCGTGGTCACGGGCGATCTCGACCACCCCAACATCGTGC
>JAHWKJ010000459.1 GCA_019347905.1 Planctomycetota bacterium | reverse complement strand
AAGGGGCGTGCACTGTTTGTTTCGAATCTGATTGAGCAGTGCCGGCCAGCCTTCAAAGGGTTTGCCCACGCCCGTCCACCACAGCCGGCCCGAGGTCAGCCGCATGAACAGCACCGGCATCCAGTAATCGCTGCGATGGCGCACGGCCCCGCGGGCGCGGCTGACGGCCAGGTCGATCCGTCCGTCTTCCTCGAGCGTCTCGAAGAAGACGGGCAGAAAGCCATCCATCGTCTCGAACGAGATCTTCCCCTGCATGGCGACGACGGCGGGAATGCCGGACATCGCCAGCCGCGGACCCAGAGCCGTCAGCGCCCCTTCGGCCCGTCGGCGGGCGTCATCTCCTGTTCCGGCGCTCTCGCACGAGACGAGGATGACCATTCGCGGCCGGGCGGCCACGTCCACCAGATGAGCGCCCAGCGCCTGCCCGTTGACCAGGTGCGATCCTCCGCGCTCGTTCTCCAGCCACAGTCGCGGCTCGCCATAGAGATCCGTCGCGCTCAAACCGGCCGGCGCCGAGTCTCCCCGGGCCGCCGTGCCGCCGGTCGGCTTCGGAAACAGGCCATGACAGACGAGGTACAGGATGTCGTAGCCGCCGTTCGGCTCCGCCTCACGCAGGGCGTCCACGACATTCTCGAGCGTCGCCGCCTCCGTCGATTTCAGGTAACGGATGTCGGCATCGGGCAACGCCCGTTCGACCCGCTCGTGCTCGGCGCCGACGTCGATCGGATCCAGGTCCCAGTCCGCCAGATCGTCGGGACTGGCCACGACGACCAGGACCCGCAGGCGGCTTTCGGCCCGAATCCGCACCGGGCGGGGATCGGCGCTGTTCAGGTACCGCGAGAACAGCACGTTGTCGCCCAAAAACAGCGGAGCCCCCGTCTCGGGATGACGCAGCAGTTCCCAACGCAGATCGTGCAGGTTCGGCAGCATGGGGCTCAGCGCCAGACGAATCCGCAACGGGACCTCCAGCGCCTCCGCAGCAGCCTGAGACCGGGCGAAGAGTGCCATCGCCCGCGGATCGCCAAACAGCGTTTCACCCAGGAGCTGTCCGTAACCCGGCTCGTCGGCGAGTAGCGGCTCGAAGCGGCGCCGGTCAAAAGCCTCGCGGCGGACCACGATCGGGTCGCTGCGTTGTTCGGTGTCGCTGTTCGACTGCGCGAACCGCAAGTGAATGGCGTATTCGCCGTCCTTCCACGGGTGCAGGCCGATTTCCAGGTTGGCAAACTGTGAAGTCATCCCAGGCCTCGTTTGAAGTCGATGTCGTTGCCCCACGCGGGAAAGTCGATCAACGGATTGCGGTTGCCCTGCTTCTCGAAGACGGCCGCGTTGCGGTGCCGCTCGTAATCGGTCACACCAAACTGCCGGTGCCAGGCCAGCAGCGTGTCGAGACGCTCGGCCGTGTACTCCGAAGACGTTGCGTCGATGAGTCCCGGATAGCGCAGCAGGAAGTACAGCGTCGCCCGCGCCGCGGCGCCCTTGCCGGCTTCAGGCTCGAAGCGGTTCCCTTCGCGCTTGCCGCACTCGCTCCGGACCGCTTCCCCAAAATCCACAAAGTCGAAATAGGGCGTATTGCCGCGGAAGCTGTTGCAGCGGGATTCGCAGGCGAACAGATGGTGCAAATCGCCCCGCATCGGCTCGCGCTTATTGAACCACGACTGCGGCACGACGTGTTCGCAGTTGAACGGCAGCGCGGCTTCGAGCAGGTCCTCCTGCGCGCGCAGCGCTTCCGGCGACACGTCTGCCTCGCGGGTGGCGAATTCGCTCAGTCGCGACAGCCGCTCTTGCTCGATCTCGAAGTCCGCCTGAATCAGCTCGACCGGATCGAACTCCTGTCCAGAGTAGATGCTGCGCAGCATCCGGTTGGGCTGCAGATCCACCCACGGGTACACGTGCAGGCGCGGCTTATAGGGCGGCGTGCGGGCATGTGTGGCCTCCAGCAGTTCGTGGAGGCGGTCGAACTTGTCTGCGGGGGAAAGCCCCTCGGGCAGGGCCGCGTAATACTGCTGGCGCTCGGCGCGGTCGGCATCGGCGTCGTAATACGGCCGCGACTCGCCGCGATCCAGATCGTCCAACGCCCGTCCCAGGTCATCGTCGCCGGGCGACGGGCCTCCCGCGTCGGGACCCTCGCCCCTCCGGTCGCGCCCGCCCGGGGCCGGTGGAGGCGGCCCCGGCTCCGCGGGAGGCAGTCCCGCCCCGCCGCCCAACTCGACCGAGATCAACAGCGGAATCGTCCAGACGGCGCGACCGTCCGGCGTGACAACCGGCCCGGCTCCGCCGGTTTGCACTGCTCCGGGGACAGCCAGCACCGCCCCGGCAGCGGCAGGTTGAAGGCCCTGCGGATTCGGACGCCAGTCCTCGTGCGGCGGCTCTCCGTCGAGAAGTTGGCGGCGCACCTCGCGCTGCCCGGAATTCAGCGGGCGGCTGCGCAGATCGGCAAGGATCGCCGCCACACGAACGCCCTCGTTGGCGATCCAGTCGATCTGGTGCTCGCCGGACTCGCTCCGCCAGACGCTGCCGTCGCGGGCCAGAATCCGTCCCGCGCTGTCCCGTTTCGGCACGCCGGAATGATGCAGCCCCACGACTTCCCACTGGTCGTTGAAGACCGGCGAACCCGATGAGCCGGGAGCCGTATCCGTCTCGTAGTGCAGAAACCTCTCGTCCGGAAAACCGATGACTTTGTTCTCGCGGAGCGCCAACTGCTTCGGCTCGCCGCCCGGATGCTGGATGATGTTCACAAACTCGCCGACGAGAACTTCGCCGGGATCTGCGCGCAAGGGACTCCAGCCGAACTCCCGCAATTCGCCACCACCCGTGCGACGCACGCCGACCAGTGTGAAGTCGAGAGCGCGGTCCGTCGCGAAGAACAGTTCGGGGTCGAGCGCGCATGCCACCGGCCGCACTGCCCGGCCGTCTGAGTCGTCCTGATAGTTGAATTCGACCAGGCTCCATGCGGCCGCGCGCGGATTGGACAAGACGTGGTTGTTCGTCAACAGCACGCGCGGCGACACGAGGAAGCCCGTACCGTAACCGGCCGTGCGGCGGCCGGCCGTGCGGATCACCACCCGCCCCACGGCCCGCGCCGCACGGGCACCGTGGTCGAGAAACGTCGCACTGATGAGGTTGTTGCGGCCGAGAATCCGCTCCAGCAGAGCGAATGCGGCCGCCGGCGGCATGTCGAGAGGTTGGCCGGACACGGTGTCACTCCTCGCCTGGTGTGGACGGGGACGAACGCCCGACGCGCCGCGCCAAAGCACGCGCCTCGTCGGCCGGCATGCCGAGGCGGCGCAGCCTCGCCTCGATCGCTTCGGGCGCGTTCTGCGCCAAGAGGTCCGCGGAGCCGGTGGTCTCGAACTCCACGGCCCGGTTCCGCTGGAGGTCCCGGTAACGCCGCTCCGTTTCCTTGAGCAGGTCGGCCCGAAATGGAACTCCCACCTCGGGCGCGGCACTTGTTCTGCCGGCGTCCGCGTCGGCGGGGCTGAGGCTTTGCGGCTGCGGTCGGTCTGGTTCAGCGGTGCCGATCGAGACGGGACGGCGTGCCTCGGATCCTGCGACACCTGCCACTGCGGCGGGTTGTAACCGCACGGCCGGGTCGCCGACGATGGCGTAGCTGCGGGCGTCGTTGTGGCTGGTCCAGGTGGAAGCGAGTTGAGACTTTTCCGTTGGACTCAACTGCCGCCCGTAGCGCACGTCCCACAGAATCGACGTCAGCGCCGTGGCGAGCGCCGCGTAGCGGTCGTTGAGGTATTCGGTCGCCGCTCCCACAGGGAATCCGTCGAGCAGCATCTTGCAGGTGCTCTCGAAGACCTGCGTCTGTTCGCGCTGCGCCCCCAGCAGAAATGAGTAGCTCCACGCCCGCTCCACGTGTCCGATGACGGCCAACGCCCCACCCGCAGGGTGTCCCAGCAGCCGCTGCGGCAAACGCGCCACAAAGGGCTGCGAGGCGATCGCCGGCTGCTCCGAGAGTCCCCGCTCGTGCGGGTAGTCATCCAGCCGCGGCGTACCGGCCCCGTAACACGCGAAGTGGAAGGCAATCAATCCGGCCAGGTCGGCGTCGTCGGGAATATCGCTGCCACGCAGGTAGAAGTCGCCGGGAATCTCCCGCTTCCAGTGCCGAGGACCGGGCCAGTCACCGCACAACAGCGCGCCCTGATCGTCGCGCTGCCGCGGATCCTCTTTCGGGAAACCCATGCCGTGGCTGGCGGTGAACAACAGGGCGGGCGTGTCGTCGCCGCCCAGCAGCCGCCGCAGCCGGTCCTTGTGGGCCTCGTCGCCGCGGAGGACGTCGAGCCGCCACTCGGGGTCGATCTTCGGCCGCAGCCGTTCCGCCAGCGGCGCGATGAGATAATCGGCACTCAGCTCGGTGGCCCGGTCATCTTCGTTTCGCACGCCGAACAGCACCGCCCGCCGCGGCCGCGCCGCCTCACCCCGTTCGGCCTGCACCACGCTGCGGGCATACCGCGCGTACTCGTCGAGCGCGTCAAAGTGGATCCGCCCCACGGCGTATTCCACGTCGAGCTCGTACTGAAACCGGTACGGAATCTCAGCCGGCCCGCCGACGAGCAACAGGTAATACGGCATGCCCCGCTCCGGGTCGGCCGGCATGCCCGCGGCGATTCCATGGCGCTGAAGGAAGGCCTGCTTCGATTCGCCGGTGCGGTAACCGGCCGCTTCGCGGAACTCGCGATAATGGCCGGCGCCGCCCTGGACGGCCTGCAGTCGGCGATGCTCGAGCAATTCTGCCAAGGCCTCACGGAGCCGCGGGTCGGCGTCGTGCGCAAAGATCACACCCCAGCCCGTTTGTGCCATGTCGCGCGAATCGAGCCCCGCGGCCAGTCCGTAGTAACCGCGGGTATCGCGTTCGTGCCGGCGTCCCAGCTCCACGTGGTGCGCCGTCTCCAGCTCAGCCAGCATCGCGCTGCCGGTCGCGAGCTCGACGACTTCGTCGGGCGTCAGCGGCCGCTGCAGGTAGTCCCCCGTCGCACCGTTGATGCCGTTGAACACGATTCGCTCGGCTTCGTCCGGCGCGTCGGCCTCCGCCGAAAAGGCGACCGCGCGATGCGTCGTCCCGCCGTCCCTGGGACCGCTCCGCGGCAGCGCCGCCT
>JAHWKJ010000038.1 GCA_019347905.1 Planctomycetota bacterium | reverse complement strand
CTCGCGGGGCCGTGGCTGCCGAAGCTCGCGCAGGCGTCGCAGCGGGAATTGCTCCTGTTTTCCGCAGGGCTTCTGCCGCTGGCCCTTGTCGGTTGGTACAGTTGCGTGTTCCGTTATCTGCACCGGGCGGGCGCCTATGCGGCGATGAACCTGGCGCTGAAAGTGGGCTCGGTTCTGATCGCGCTGCCGCTGATGCTCGCGACGCCGCAGGAGCGCCGGCTGGAAGTGCTCTTTTCTGCGACGCTGATTGTGGGCCTCGGCTGCACGGCGTGGGGCATTTGGAAGTTCAAGCGGCTCGACCGGGCCGCGTATTCCGGTGCCGGCTTTTCGAGCGGGACCGCCCGCACCATGTTCTGGTGCGGGATCGTGATGGTGCCGGGGGCGGCGGTGTATGCCTTTTCGTCGGTGGCCGACCGCTTGATCGTACAGTGGTTCCACGGACCGGCGGAAGTGGGCATCCTCGCGCTGTCGTTCGGGCTGGCGGCGCCGGTGTTCGCGCTCAAGACCTGGTTTGCCATGGTCTGGGATCCCCATCTCGTCGAACTGGTCGCCACGGGAGACCGCCACGCCTGCCGCGAGCGGCTGCAACGGACGATTCCCGCGCTGCTGCTGGCCTTCATGCCTCTGTCCGTGCTCGCCGCGGTGTGGAGCGACCCGGTTGTGCGGCTGCTCTACACCGAGAACTACCACCGCGCCGCCGACCTGGTCCCGTACCTGGTACTCTCGACCGGCGTGTCGGTGCTGTCGCTCGTTGCGGTGGGAACAATCTTTATCGCCTCAACCCCGCGCTATCACCCCTGGGTCTTCGGTCTCGGGCTGCTGGTCAACTGCGGCGTGGGACTGGCCTTCGTTCCTCGATGGGGTGCTCTCGGGGCGATCGTTGGAACACTCTGGTCAGAAATCGTCATCCTTGGCGGCTGGGTGTTCCTCGGCCGCGTCTGGTTGGGCAACCTCAAACTCGACTGGCGGCCCGCCGTTCTCGTCATTTGCGTCACCGGGGTGTTTGTCGCGCTGTACGAGCCGGGCGCGTTCCTCGGCAACGAGAGCATCGCGGGCGAACGGATGCTGGTCACGCTCGCCGGCGTTGCGGTCGCCGCTGCTGCGATGCGGCGCGCCGGCGTCTGGCCGTGGCTGATGCCGGCAAGGGGGGATTGTCAGGAACGTCTCAGCGGGAATACAGTCCCCGCCCCCGATCGGGGATGCACCCGCGTGGCATCGGTTACGAGACCGAGGCGACCGGCAGCGTAGTCTGGAGCGTGGGTTTGCCACGATTCCCCTTTGGCTTGGTTCATGTCAATCCCGACATCGTTCGCGTCTCGCTCCTTCCGACGCGTGAGATCGCGCCTGCGGCGGCTCGCGTTCAGGATGTTGCCGCACAGGTCGCCGGTGATGGCGCAACCCATCGTCGCCGCCGAGTGCCCGCTGCACGTGCATCGCTGTGGGAGCAGGACGATCGAGTTGGTGGAGCTTCAGCCGCCGGGCCCTGCGCCGCCGCTTCCCGACTCGCTGGTTGTGCTGCCGGGGCGCTACCTCGTTGAAGACGGCACGATCGATCTGAGCCGCGACGGCGTCTACCGCGTCCTCCGTCTGGGGAGTGACTCTCGGCAGCGCGTGGTCTGCCGCGGCGGCGTGGCGCGGGCCCTCGAGCTCATCGGCTGGCTGTGGACGTATGGCAATGCCGATGAAGGTGTGTCTCTGGGCGAGCTTCGCCGCCGCGCACGACGAAAGAAGCTCAGCGTTCTGTGCGGGACGTCGGCGCTCCTGGCCGTGTCGGTACTCGAGGATCTGGGCATTCGGGCCAGACTGGTCATGACGCTCTCCGACGGGCCCTGGAACCACTTCGACAACGGCCATACGCTGGTCGAAGCCTTCGATCCGGCAAGCGGCTGGGTGCTGTTCGATCCATCGTTCAAGTGCGTGTTTGAGGCTCGGGGGCGCCGGCTCGTTCTTCCCGCATTTCTCGAGGCTGTCCGCCGCGACCTCCCCTATCGCATCGTCGCAACGTGCGGCGGGCCGAAGCTGGGGTACTTCCGCACAAAGGGCTTCGACTACACCTTCTGGGCGGAAGAGCGTTTTAGCTGCGAGACGGCTCTGAGAAGCTGGTATCGCCGCGTGGCGGGTTTTCCCGTGATTCTCGATTCCGGCGTCTATCGCTACGGGGCCGGGGCGGACGACGCCGCGCGTCTCGATGCGTATTTCCGCCATTTTCGCATGCAGCCGGCCGAGAGGGTTGATCTCGCGGAGTTCGGCCGTCGCTTCTATGATTCCGAGCCGTCGGCCGCCGGCGAATAAAGGGAGAGCCCCTTCAGGGATGGATTGTTCGGCATGGCTCGAGTGTTGCTCCGGACATTGCTGGAACTCGTGCTGCTCCTGCCGCTGGCGGGACTGGCCGCGGTGGGGCGGTTCCTCAGAAAGCCGATCGACGTCGGGCTGGGGCCGCTGCCGCTGATCAACAACGTGTATCACAAACGGGCGCTGGCGGCTTACGGCTGGTCGGCCGAGACGTTCGTCGATCACGTGTACGGCATCACAGACGAATTCGACGTTCGCGGCGATCTGAAGTACCGGGGGCCGTGGCGGCCGCTGCGGAACTTTCTCTTGTTCGCCCGCTGCCTGGTGCGCTACCGCTGCCTGTATCTCTATTTCGACGGCGGACCGCTGGGGACGACGCGGCTCTTGTGGCGTGTGGAGCCCTGGTTGTTGCGACTGGCCCGCGTGCGGGTGGTGGTCCTGGCGTATGGCAGCGACGTGCAGGACATGAGCCGCTCCCCGAATCTGCCCTTCAAGCACGCCACCAGTCTGGATTATCCCACCCACCGCCACCGGCGGGCGGGAATCGCGGCACGCATCGATTTGTGGACGCGGCATGCGGATCACGTCGTCGGCGGCTGCGAATGGGTTTACTACATGCACCACTGGGATACGTTGCTGCCGGCGCATTTTTCGATCGATACGGAGAAATGGAAGCCGCTGGCTCCGGCGGAACAGGCTCCCTGCCGCGATACGCCCCTGCGGATCCTGCACGCGCCCAATCACCAGCAGATCAAGGGGACGCAATTCTTTGTGCAGGCCGTGGAGGAGCTCCGCGCCGAAGGGGTGCCGGTGGAACTGGTCGTGCTCCAGCGCGTTGCCAACGCAGCGATTCGCGAAGCGATGGCGAACGTGGACGTTGTGGCCGATCAGCTCATTGTCGGCTGGTACGCGATGTTCGCCCTGGAGGCGATGTCGATGCAAAAGCCGGTGCTCTGCCATCTGCGCGCCGATCTGGAAGAACTGTACGTGGTTGCCGGCCTGCTCGAAGCCGGCGAACTGCCGATCGTCAACTGCAGTCCGCTCACGGTGAAGCGCGCGATCCGAGGACTGGCCGAGCGGCGTGACGAGCTGGCGGATCTGGGACGCCGCTCGCGGGCCTATGTCCTGAAGCACCATTCGCTCGAGGCCGTCGGAGAGGTGTTCGACGGCATCAACCGGCGGGTGGGACTTGTACCAGGTGCCACGGCGGCGGACCGCAGCGGCTCGAGCGAGGTCCGGCGGAAGGCCGCGTAGCGCGCTCGAACACCAAAAGAGGAGCACGCCGCCACATGCTGCCGCCGCTGCGAGTCCTGCACTGCCCGTTCAACGTCGCCGGCAACGCCTGCGGCCTGGCGCGGGCGGAGCGCGAGGTTGGCCTCGACAGCCTGGCCGTCTGCCTCCAGGCCGATGCGACCAACTATCCGGTGGACGAAGGATTGTGGGCGGCCCGCGACGGGATGCTGGCTCGCGAGTGGAAGCGCTGGCGGCTGCTGCGGCGGGCGGTGCGCGACTTCGACGTCGTGCACTTCAATTTCGGCAGTCCGCTGCTGCCGGTCCGAAAACCCTGGACTGGTCCTGAGATGAAAAGGGTGAGTTGGCTCGGCCGGCTGCTGCGGTCGCTGTATGCGGGGGCCGTCGAGTTGGCCGACCTCAAACTCCTGAAGCGGGCCGGCGTCGGTATCGCCATCACATACCAGGGAGACGATGCGCGGCAGGGCGACTGGTGTCGCGAACACTTCGACATCACGTTTGCGCGTGAGGTCGGCCCCGATTACTATCATCCCGCGGAAGACGCCAACAAACGTCGTCTGATCGCGCGCATCGGCCAACTCGCCGACCGCATCTACAGTGTCAATCCCGACCTGCTGCATGTCCTGCCGCGCGGTGCGCGCTTCGTGCCCTATGCCAGCGTCGATCCGCGCCAGTGGCGGCCGTCCAGCTTTGAGGTCGGCACCCGTCCCGTTGTGCTGCACGCCCCGACGCACCGCGAGGTCAAGGGAACCAGGTACGTCCTCAGCGCCGTCGAACGGTTGAAGCACGTCGACGGCATCGATTTCGAGTTCCTGCTGGTCGAAAACCTCCCGCACGCGGAAGCGCGAGGCCTCTATCGTCGCGCCGACATTCTGGTCGATCAGCTTCTGGCCGGCTGGTACGGGGCACTCGCCGTGGAGTTAATGGCACTGGGCAAGCCCGTCGTCTGCTATATCCGCGAGGAGGATCTGCAGTTTCTTCCGCCGGAGATGCGGCAGGAGCTTCCGCTCATCGACGCGACGCCCGATTCGATTTACACGGTGCTCAGGTATTGGCTGACGGAGGGCCGTCAGCGTCTGTGCGCGGTCGGCCGGGAGAGCCGGGCCTTTGTCGAGCGCTGGCACGACCCGGTGCGGATCGCCGGCGAATTGAAGGCCGATTACGAAGACATGGCCTGTGAAGGGATCGAAGCATGTGTGGAATCGCCGCCTTGGTCAGCGCAAACCGTCCCGTGCCGCTCAAATCGATTGCGGACATGACGCAGCAGGTGCGCCATCGTGGACCGGACGACGAGGGATATGCGCTCTTCGGCCGGCGGGGCGAGGCCCCGCAACTTCTTTCCGGTGCCGACACGCCTGCGGCGGTCGCGACAGCCGATCTGCCGTATGCGCCGCGAAGCGATGCGGGCCGAGCCGACGCCCGGGCGGCGCACGTCGCGTTCGGGCACCGGCGGCTGGCGATTGTGGATCTTTCGCCGGCCGGACATCAGCCGTTGTGCGATGCGACCGGCCGATATTGGATCGTCTACAACGGTGAAGTTTACAACCACGGGGCGTTGCGGGCGGAGCTCGAACGACTGGGACGCCGCTTCCATTCCGCGACCGATACCGAAGTCGTCGTCAACGCGTGGGCCGAGTGGGGGCCGGCGTGCCAGCACCGCTTCAACGGGATGTGGGCGTTTCTGATCTACGACACCCACACGCGCCGCTTGCACGGGTCGCGCGACCGCTTCGGCATCAAGCCGTTGTATTATGCGGCTGTGGCGGATGCCGGCTGGGCCTTTGCGTCGGAGATCAAGCAGTTTACGGTCCTGCCGGGCTGGCGGCCGAGGATGCAGTGGCAGCAGGCCTATGATTTCCTGGTGTGGGGGCTGGTGGACCATAGCGACCAGACGCTGTTCGAGGGCGTCGTCCAGCTTCCCGCGGGCGGCTGGTTTGAGCTGGAGACGAACGCCTCCGGCACAATGCCGGCACCGGTCGTTCGCCGGTGGTACCAGATCCCGCGGGGCGTCCACCGGCTGACGGACGTCGAGGCGGCCGCGAAGCTTCGAGACCTGTTGAGCGATTCGGTGCGGCTCAGACTGCGAGCCGATGTACCCGTTGGATCGTGCCTGTCAGGCGGCCTCGACAGTTCCAGCATCGTCTGTCTCGCGAACGAGCAACTGCGGGCGCAAGGCCGGCAGGAGATTCAGAACGCCGTCTCGAGCTATTGCGACACACCCGGTTTCGACGAGCAGTCGTACGTGCAGCAGGTCGTCCAACGCACCGGAATTCGATTGCATACGGTGTCTCCCGACCCGGCTCAATTGTTCGAGACCCTCGAAAGGTTGACCTGGCATCAGGATGGGCCCTTCGGATCGAGCAGCATCTTTGCCCAGTGGTGTGTCTTCGAAGAAGCCCGCCGCCGCCGGCTGTTGGTGATGTTGGACGGGCAAGGCGCCGACGAACAGCTTGCAGGGTATCCCGCTTTCTTCGGTGCCTGGCTGGCGGAATTGTTGATTGGGCTGCGCTGGAGCACGCTGGGGCGAGAGCTGGCCGGTCTGAGGCGGCGTGAAATCTGGGGACTGGGCTACTCGCTGCGGCAGATGGTGAGGCACCTGCCGCTGCCGGCTGTGGTGAAGCGACTGCTGCACCGGCGCATCGGCACGGGCGCAACAGCGATTTTCGAGTGGATCGACCAGCGCGCGTTTGAAGATCGTGGCGTATCGGCTCGCGACTCGCTGGTGTGGGCCTACAGCGATGGCTGGACCGTGCGCGACAAGGCGCTCAGCCAGATGGCGTCGCGTCAACTGCCGGCGCTCTTGCGGTATGAAGACCGCAATTCGATGGCGCATTCGGTCGAAAGTCGCGTGCCCTTTCTCGACTATCGCCTGGTCGAGTTTCTCCTGTCGCTTCCCGGCGAGGCGAAAATCCGCGGCGGACGGACGAAATTCGTGCTTCGAGAAGCGATGCGGGGATGCATCCCCGACGCGATCGTCGAACGCGATGACAAAATCGCCTTCGGGACGCCCGAGGCCCTGTGGTTCCGCGGGTCGTTCGCCGCACAATTCGGTGGTGTGCTGCGGGAGGCCGCCGATTTGTTCCCGGACATCCTCGACAGGACCGCCTTGGAAAGGCACTGGCAGGCAGTTGTCGACGGCCGGCGAGCTTACGACGGCGCGCTGTGGCGTCTGGCCAGCCTCGGCGTGTGGGCGAAGCGGTTTGGCATCCGGGATGGCGCAGCGACGGGAGTTGCGCGGGCGGCGTAACGCGGCCCGTCAACCGTTCGCGAGCATCTCGGCGATCCGAGCCGAGGCGCGGCCGCCGCCATAGTGCGCTGCCGCGTCGGGAAGTGGAGTGCGGCGATCGAGTTGCTCGAAAACGGCTGCTGTGATGCGCATTTCGTCAGCGTCTACCAGCACATTCGCCCGCTCCAGCAGCGTCTCCGTCCATTCTGTCTCCGACCGCATCGTGACGCATGGCACGCCGAAGAAGAAGGCTTCCTTCTGCACGCCGCCCGAATCCGTCAGCACGGCCGCCGCCTGACGTTCGAGAGACAACATCTCGAGGTACGACAGCGGCTCGCAGATTCTGACGTCTGTGCCCCAGCTCAGGCCGGCACCGGCGACAGCCTGCCGCGTACGCGGGTGTAGCGGCAGCAAGACGGGGATGCGCCGCGCGATCGACTGTGCGGCACGCACGATACTCGACAGACGAGACGGGTCGTCGGTATTGGCCGCGCGGTGGCAGGTGACGAGCACATACTGCTTCCGCACGAGGCCGAGCCGGGCAAAGGGGTCGACTTTCGCTTCCGCGACGCCGGCGAAGTACACAGCCGAGTCGTACATCACGTCGCCCACGAGGAACACGCCCTGCCGGAGGCCCTCGGCCGCAAGATTTTCCACCGCTGTTTGTGTGGGGCAGAACAACCAACGCGAGACGCGGTCCGTCAGCACGCGATTGACTTCTTCAGGCATCTTGAGGTCGAAGCTGCGCAGGCCGGCTTCCACGTGCGCGACCGGCACGTGACGTTTGACGGCGGCCAGCGCTCCGGCGAGGGTCGAGTTCGTGTCGCCGTACAAGAGAACACAATCGGGCACTTCCGCATCGAGTACGTCGTCGAGCCGCTCCAGCATGCGCCCCGTCTGCTGCCCATGACTGCACGAACCGATACCCAATGAGTGTGCGGGATGCGGGATCTCCAATTCCTCGAAGAACACGTCGGACATCTGCCGGTCGTAGTGCTGTCCCGTGTGGACCAGCCGCTCCTCGATCCCTCCGCGTTCTCTCAAGGCGCGGCCGACAATGGCCGCTTTGATGAACTGCGGCCGTGCTCCCACAACGGTCAGGACTCTCATGCCGCCGACCTCGCTGCCAGATCTCCGCCGGCGTATCGGTCCAGGAGTCCCGCCAGCCGCGCCGCCTGGACCTCCATCGAGAACTCGGCGACCGCCGCCCTGCGGCCGCGGAATTCGGCAGGAGCGGCAGCAGCGGCGTCCAGGAAGTCGACGATTTGTGCGGGAGTCGAACACAGCCGGCCGGTGGCCGTGCGCTCGAGAATGGGACCGATATCCGAATCGCTGCGGGCGACGGCGAGCACGGGCCGGCCGAGCGGGAGCAGCTTGAGGAATTTGCCCGTCAGCGTTCCGCGGGTCGCGAGATGCCGCCGATCCAATTCCTCGAGCACCAGGTTCGCGAGCGCTGCTGCGGATTCCCGCGCGACGATGGTGGGATCGCACGCGGAGAGGATTTCGAGCCGATCGTCCACGTTCAGCCGGCGGGCTTCTCGTTTCAGCCTGTCTTCGAGGACTGCCGGTCCGAGAGAGCGCAGTGTCCAGCGAACGCCTGGGCGCGCGGCCATCGCTTCGAGAACGGCGAACGCGGCGGCCATGCGGTGCGGATACAGAATCCCCGCGTAGTACAGGCCGGGCGACTGGTGCGCACCCTTCGCGGCGGCAGATCCCTCCGCGTGCCCTTCCCGTTCGCCGTCAGCGTCCCAGCCGTTGTAGATCACGGCGGCCGCTCGCCGATGGACGTTCGAGAGGAGCTCCGCCAGAGTTGGACTGACCGTCAGGAATCCGGCAGCGGTGCGGAACAGCCGGCGTTCGATCAGCCGGTCGAGTCCGCGGGCGAGCGGATTCCTGCGGCCGGGAATCTCCGACGCAAGATCGCGAATATCCGCCAGCCACGGCACGCGCAGGTCGTGGGCCAGATTGGCGGCGATCATTGCCGCCGCCGCCGGCATGAACGAGCCGATCACCAAATCAATCGGAGGCAGCCACGACCGGATCTCATCTCGACGATTTTCGACGCAGCGGCGCCAAGCGAAATTCGCGGGGTAGAGAGAGAACACTCTCGAACCGGTGAGATCGATCGTTCGCCGCAAGGTGGACCAGGCGAACTGCCGCAGACGGCGCACTGTATTGCGTCGATCTGCCGGCTCCGCCGGCGCGCGACGCGGCAGGGTGTTCGAGCCACGACCGATGCGGAACAGACGCTCGGCCGGAAGCCTGACAGGCAAAGGGCCTTCACCCTGTGTGGTCAGCACCCATGCGCCCCAGCCGTGCCGCTCGAGGTGCGGAGCCAGGAACCCAAACCGTCGCGCCGCGATGTCGTTGGTCGGCGGAAAACTCTCCGTCACAATCAGCACGTTTCGAGCCATAGCAGCCGTCTCAATCAGCCACTCCTACCGCATCGAGCCGCGCCGCGCGCCGCAGTCCGAGCGCTTCCAGAGTCAGTCCGCCTGCCTTTGAAACTCGGGATCGTGGCACAGGCGGTAAACGAGCGCGTACAGTGCGTCCAGATCGCGCCGCAGCACGAACGGATTCCAGTTCGCAGCCACTCTCCGCAGCCGGCGTCGCAGGCGCTGCGCCCAGCGCCAAACCGCGTCTTTCATGGTGAACCTATCCCGGACCGGGCTGATTTATCGCAAATCGGCCCGCCTGATAGGCAATGCCGGAGAATCTGTCAACGGCGTCCCCGCGGCAGGCGAATTCCGGGGTGTGCGACGCACTTTGAACCGCACGACCCGTGCTTGCCCCGGTCGGCAGCGTGTTTGGAGTGCGGTGGCTCGGCACCGCTTTCTTTAGTGGGCACATCGATCACAGCCGCAACGGTTTTCCGAGGACAATGTCGAAAGAGAAAGAAAGCGGTGACATGTCACCGCACTCCAAAGCCTCGCCGGCCTGAATGATGCACACGCTCGGAGTCCTGGAATCGCAAAGTGCTTCTCGCACTCTTGCGATTACAACTTGCCCCCCTCTCGGCAATTCGCTACAAGGCCCCGCCCCGCGTGAGCCGCACGTCGACAGCCGTCAGAGGAGCTTGGGGATGGGCCGACTCCGGGAACTGCTCGATGCGCGGTTGTACCCGCGCTGCGGCGACAATTGGGATGACGAACTGTTCCGGGCGCAAATCCTGCCCCATCTCACGCCGCAGTCCCATGTCCTCGATCTTGGGGCGGGGGCCGGCATCGTGCGGCAGATGAACTTCCGCCATTTTGCCGCGCGCATGTGCGGCGTGGACCCGGACGAGCGGGTGACGGAAAACCCGTTTCTGGACGAGGGCGTCGTCGGCCGCGGCGAAGCGATCCCCTATCCGGACGAGACGTTCGACGTCGTCTTCGCCGACAACGTGCTCGAGCATCTGGCCGAGCCGGAGGACGTCTTCGCCGAAGTCGCACGAGTTCTGAAGCCCGGCGGCCGCTTCCTGCTGAAGACCGCCAACCGCTGGCACTATGTGCCGATCATCGCCCGACTGACGCCGCACTGGTTCCACGAGTGGACCGGCCGTCTGCGGGGCCGCCGCGAGGCCGACACGTTTCCCACGCGCTACCTCGCCAACACGCCGGGGCGGATCGGCCGACTCGCGGCAGAGGCCGGGCTGACGGTGCGCATGGTCGAGACGTGGGAAGGTCGGCCGGAGTACCTGCGGTTCTCGGCCCTGACGTACTTGTGTGGCTGGTTTTACGAGCGGCTGGTCAATCTCATCCCGGGTCTGTGGCGGTTCCGGGTCCTGCTGACGGCCGAACTGCAGAAGCCAGCGGCAGAGCCGGAGACAAAGCATGACCTTGTGCCCGGCGTGCGCCACGCCGCATGACTTGTCTTGGCGCACGTCCCGAAATCCAGTATCCACACGCACCTGCTGCATTGGGCGCCCTTTGCGCGGCAGGCGATTTGAAGCGATTCGCCCGACGGAGTGGGTCCGTCGCCACATGGATGCGGCATGTCGATTCCGGCCTGGCTTCTGAAGCTGAACGAGACGATGCGGCGGGCGGAGCGGCGGCCGCGGCTGTGGCTGACAGGCATCGTTCTGCTGCTCGCCGTCCAGATCAGCCCGTGGTGGTATGTCTCGACCGACGGTTCCGCGTATATCGGCATGGCGCGGGGCCTCGCCGAGGGCGAGCCGTTGCTGGAACTGGGCAGCCGCTTCGGTACGCCGCCGGGCTATCCGCTCATGATCAGTCCGGCGTTTGCCTTCGGGGACCGGCCGTTTCTGGCGCTCGCGGCGGTGAACTGGCTGATCGCGGCGGGGCTGATCGCGGGGGTCTACCGCTGGTCGAGGCGTCAGGTGCCGGAGGCCGCGTTCTGGATTGCGGCGTTGACCGCGGCCAACGCGGGCGTGTGGTACTACTACCGGCGGACGATGAAAGAGCTGGCGTTTATGACGGTCGCCGTCTGGGCGGCCGAGGCGCTGCACGCCATGCTGTCGTCTCCGGACCGGCGTCGTTTCGTGCTGCGTCTGGGCGCGGCGCTGCTGTTGATGGCCTTGCTGGTGTCGATCCGCTACTCGGGCATTGTGCTGGCCGGCGGGTTTGTCGCCGCCGTGGTGCTGCGGATGCGGGGCGCGGCCGCGCTTTCGATTCCGAGCGTGGCCTGCGCGCTCTTGCTGACTACGGTGGGCGCGGTGGTCGTGGGCTTGATCGTCACGCACATGCCGGGCGGCTATTTGCTGGGATTCGATGCCCTGATGGCCGACCTTGTCCCCAGCATGGTCGAGGGTTTGAGGCTGCGGTTGAGCGAGATCCAGCGGCTCACGATCCCGTGCATGTTCAAGGCCTATGGACCCGCCGGCGACTGGTGGGACTGGAACACCGTGCTGGGATTGTGGATGACGGCGATTGTGTTCTGGGGCTGGCGGCGGCTGGCTTTCGAGCGCCGGGACGTGCTGGCGCTGACGCTGCCCCTGTACGCCGGGCTGTATGTCCTGTGGCCGTTCGACCAGGGCGCACGCTACATGGTCCCGATGGTCCCGGTGTTGATCGCGTGCTTCTGGGTGGCCCTGGAGCGCATCCGGCCCATGCGGGTCGCGTTCTTCGGAGCATGCCTGGTCGCCCACCTCGGAGCTTCGGCGGGGTACTGGCTGGTGGTGGACGCCCCGCGGGCCATGGCGGATCACCGTTCGTGGGACACCGCCGACGCACTGGCCGCCGGCATCTCTCTCGATCGAGGCTGGGTTGGGGCCGAGGATCTGCCTAACGCCTTACGCTCGATGTTGACGGTCGCGATCGACCGGCTGGTGGTGGATCTCTCGGGTCGCGGCGCAATCGAGGATGGCCGCTTTGACTGGATCGTTCAGCCGGGCGCCGCACCGAGGCCGGAGTTCGACCTGTATGCGATGGTAGATGGATACGCCGTTCTGCGTCGGCGCAAAGCCGCGGCTGTTCCGGTGCTTCCCAAAGAGGAGGCACTCTCCGAGAGCGGTGAAGAGCCGTGGCGGCCGCTTCGCACAGCGCGCCGCGGCCGCTGAGCCTTCAGAACCACGATGTTCACCAGGCTGCGGCGCACGACACGCCCGAGCGCCGCAGAACATGCGACCATGCCGCGGCCGATCATCCTCACTCTCTGCGACTATTACCTGCCGGGCTTCAAGGCCGGGGGGCCCTTGCGGACGATCGCCAACGTGGTCGAGCACCTGCACCGGGAGTTTGATTTCCGCATCATCACGCGCGATCGGGATCTGGGGGACGCCGAGCCTTTCGCCACGGTGCCGATCGATCGCTGGACCGAAACCGGCTCGGCGAAGGTGCGCTACGTTTCTCCCCCGCGGCTCGCGGCTCGCAGGCTGGCGCGGCTCTTCCGCCGCACGCCCCACCACGTGTTGTATCTCAACAGCGTGTTCTCGCCGCGGCTGACGATCGCGCCGCTCGTCTTGCGGCAGTTGGGACGCATCGAGCGGACGCCGGCGGTTCTGGCACCACGCGGCGAGCTGGCACCGAGCGCCCTCTCCAGGCATCCGCGGCGAAAGCAGGCCTGGCTTGTGGCCGCCCGGCGAGGGGGACTCTTTCGAGAGCTGTTCTGGCAGGCTTCCAGCTCGTTCGAGGCCGGCGATATCGGGCGAACGTTCGGCAACAATGTGTCGATCGTCGTCGCTCCCGATCTTCCGCCGAGATTGTGCGGCACACCGGCGCCCAGCCCGTCGGAAAAGCGCCCCGGCCGGTTGAGGATCATCTTCCTCTCGCGGGTCCATCCGGTGAAGAACCTGGATGGTGCGATCGACATGCTGGCGGGACTCGACGGCGAAATCGAATTCAACGTCTATGGCCCCGCCGAGGACGGAGCGTACTCGGAGTTCTGTCGCGATCGTCTGGCCCGTCTTCCCGCGAACGTCCGCGCCGGGTGGCACGGTCCGCTCGATCCCAGCGACGTTCCCGCCGCACTCGCCGCACACGACGTGCTGCTGTTCCCGACGCGTGGCGAGAATTTTGGCCACGTCATCCTGGAGGCGCTGGCTGCGGGGCGGCCGGTGCTCGTCAGCGATCGCACGCCCTGGCGGAACCTCGCCGCCCGCGGTGCCGGCTGGGATTTGCCGCTGAACGATGCGGCCGCATTCCATCGCGTGCTGGAGCGTCTGACGGCGATGGACCGGCCGGAGCACGAGCGGCTGTGCCGGGCGGCGGCCGCGCACGCCGACCGCTTCTGCCGCGACACTTCTGTGATCGATCGGACGCGACAGCTTTTCCATCGGGCGCTCCGTGCCACCGGCCGGGGCTGCCGATCCGCCGCCTGACGGCGCAACAGATTGCAGCGAAGGGGTCAGACCCTTTTGCGGACGAAATCGTTTCCCACGTACTGGATCGAGCGTCCGCAAAAGGGTCTGACCCCGTTCAGCAGCCGCCTCTTCCGCGCAAACCTCAATCACTTGATGCGACGATTGCGATGAAGCGACTCGTTCTCGCCGGACTCCGATTCGTGCTGCCGCCGCTGGTGGCCCTGTTCGCGCCGCTGTTTGCGGTCGTCGCGCGGACGGGCATCGGCGCGTCGATTTGCCGCCGGTTCGGCTTTCAGCCGATTCGCGTCAACTACTACCAGCCGATTCCGGAATACGAGACGGTCCCCGAGTCGTGGTTCACCCGGGATCACGACTTCCCCGGCTTTCGCTTCGACGAGGCCGTGTTCCGCAGGGAGCTCGACCGGCTGAGCCGGTTCGCGGACGAATGCCGATGGCCGCAGGGTCAGCCGGCCGGCGGGGGGTATTACACCGACAATCCCGGCTTCGGTTACAGCTCGGCGGCCGTTCTGCACGCGACGATCCGCGCCCGTGGAACCCGCAAAGTGGTGGAGATCGGCGGCGGATTCTCGTCGCTGATCTCGCTGGAGGCGCTGCGGCGAAACCATCTCGATGGCGGCTACCGCTTCACCTGCATCGAACCGTACCCCTCACCGATGCTCGAAGCCGCCATCCGCGAGCATGCTGCGTCGGCAGAACTCATTCGCCGGAAGGCCGAGGACGTGCCGGTGGCGACGTATCTGGATCTCGATGAGAACGACATCCTGTTCATCGACAGCTCGCACGTCTCGAAGCTGGCCAGCGACGTCAACTTTCTGTATCTGCAGGTGCTGCCGCGCCTGCGGCCGGGCGCGGTGGTCCACGTCCACGACATCTTTCTGCCGCGCGACTATCCGCGCGGACACTTCTACGGCCGGCAAAAACTGTTCTGGAACGAACAGTACCTGCTGGCGGCCTTGCTGAGCGAGAACCCACATTGGGAGATTCTGCTCCCGGGCCATCACGTGCAGACGTCGCTGAGCGACGCCTTTGCCGCCGCGTTCCCGCACTTCGACCGGCAGCGGCATCGCCCGACGGGCAGCTTCTGGATGCGCCGCGTGCCGCACGCGTCGTGAGTTCTGTCGACGCAAAGGCGCGAAGGCGCAAAGCCACGCGAAGTCAGGCGAGGAAGGGGCAGGTGCCGACCGCTTGCCTCTTCGCGTCAGCTTCGGGCTGCAACGTGCGTCGAGAGCTTCTTTGCTCCGCACCGCCCGCACTCGTCTTGTCGCGGATGCGCTCGCTGCGGAGTGCCACGCGGTCACTTGCCCCGCGGCGGCGACGCCCGATACGCTGCACGCTTCGTCCGCAATCGCGACAACTCTGCGAGGAACCCGAACGGCATGCTGGGGAAAACTTGCACCGCATTGGCGGCGCTACTGCTCGGATACGGCACGGCCGCTGCGCAGCCGACGCCGCCGAGCGAAGACAACTACTACAGGATTGTGCGTCTGCCGATTCCCGAGGGAGTCGTGCTGGAGGCGGGCGGCCTCGAAATTCTGCCGGACGGACGGCTGGCTGTCGCCACGCGCCGCGGCGATATCTGGCTGGTCGAGAACGCCTTCGCCGATCCACCCGAGGACGTAAAGTTCCACCGTTTCGCTCATGGTCTGCACGAAGTGCTGGGGCTGGCGTGGCGCGACGGCTGGCTCTACGTCACGCAGCGCTGCGAAGTGTCGCGGCTCAAGGACGCTGACGGCGACGGCCGCGCCGACGTCGTGGAATCCGTCAGCGACGCCTGGGAGATCACCGGCGACTACCACGAATACGCCTTCGGTTCACGCTTCGACGCCGAGGGGCGGATGTGGGTCGTCTTATGTCTCACCGGTTCGTTCAGCAGCAATTGTAAGTACCGCGGCTGGTGCCTGCGAATCGACGAAGACGGCCGCGTGCTCCCCACCGCCAGCGGCATTCGCTCGCCCGGCGGCATCGGGATGAACGCCGCCGGAGATGTCTTTTACACCGACAACCAGGGCCCATGGAACGGCACGTGCAGCCTGAAACACCTGAAGCCCGGCAGCTTTCAGGGGCACCCGGCGGGCAACGTCTGGTACGACCTCGAAGAGGCCCGCGCCGCCATGGGGCCGCGGCCCAAAGACCCCGAGAGCGGCAGTCGCATGGCCATCGAGGCGAAGAAGATCCCCGAGTACGTGCCGCCGGCGATCCTCTTCCCCTACGACAAGATGGGGAAGTCGGCCAGCGGCATCGCCTGGGATGACACCGGCGGCAAATTCGGCCCCTTCGCCGGGCAGGTATTTGTGGGCGATCAGAGCCACAGCACCGTCATGCGCTGCTTTCTGGAGCAGGTCGACGGCGTCTATCAGGGCGCGTGCTTCATGTTTCGCGAAGGCTTCGGCTCGGGGACGCTGCCGCTGTTGTTCGCCAAGGACGGCTCGCTGTTCGCGGGGGGGACGAATCGCGGCTGGGGCTCGCGCGGCCGCGAGCCGTTCGCGCTCGAACGCGTCGTGTGGACGGGCAAAACGCCGTTCGAGGTCCACGAGATGCGCGCCCGGCCCGACGGCTTTGAGCTGACGTTCACCGAACCAGTCGATCGGAAGTCGGCCGGCGATCCGGGTTCGTACAACCTGACGACGTACACGTACATCTTCCAGGCCAGCTACGGCAGCCCCGAGGTGGACCACACGACGCCGAAAATCCGTGGCATCACGGTGGCTGAGGACGGCCGGAGCGTGCGGCTGGCGATCGATGGACTGCAGATCGGCCATGTCCATGAGTTGCACATGGACGGCCTGCGGTCAACAGGCGGACGACCGCTGTTGCACCCGATCGGCTATTACACGCTGAATGTCATTCCGGCGAAGTGATCCGGCGCCTTCACGCGCGGTTTGCAATCGTTCTGGTGGTGCATTACGATTCCAGCGCTTGTGTGATCGGCCGCCGGGCGGTTGCTCGCACCGCAGACCCGCGCGAAGGTTCCGCGATGCGCGACGGCCTGCTTCAGGTGGATGCGGTTTTTTTCTGCCCAGCGATTCCCAGGAGATGCACCCCATGCGCAGACACCGTCTTTCGTGGCCGTGGAGCGCCGCGGCACTCGTTCTCGCGGCCACGCTTGTGCTGGCCTCGCCAATCTCGGCCCAGGACGAGAAGCCGGCCGATTCCAAGCCAGCCGCCGAGGCTCCCGATCAGCCGGCCGAGAAAGAGCAGCCGAAGCCCGATGCTCCAAAGCAGGACGCCGAACAGCCGGAAAAGAGCGAGCCGAAAGAAGACGCGCCGGAGCGGCCGAAAGAGGATGCGCCCAAGAGCGACGAAGCGCCCGCGGAACAGGACGGCGTAACGTCGAAGGTCCGCGTGACCAACCTCGACAACCCCTGCGGCGTCCTCGTCCACCCGAAGACCGGACACGTCTTCATCACCAGCAAGTACGGCATCTATCGGTATCAGCCGGCTGAGAAGGACCGCACGAAGAAGATCACGCTCGACATCCTCACGTGGTCGGCAGACGGATCGAAGACGGACAAGTACGGCAAAGGCCCCATCTATGAGATCGGCCCCTTGGGACTGGCCGTGCTCGAAGACGGCAATCTGCTGGTCGGCGGCGGCGGAAAGGTCGACAGCGAAGAGCTGATGTACGTCTACGAAGTCGCCGATACGCCGCCCGAGGAGCCGCTGCAGGACGACACCGCGACCGCCGTCCTCGGTCCGATTCCTAAGGGCGATGCGTCCACGACCGGCGAAGGTAACTTCTACGCGATCGCAGTCGGCGCCGGTGGCGCGTACATCAGCAGCAACGGCGACGATACCAAAGGCTGGGTGCTGCGGATCCCCATCGGCGAAGACGGGAAGCCCGGGGCGCTGGAGACGTATCTGGCCACCAAGGAAGCCGTCGGCGTCGATGCCCCAGTCGGCATCACCTTTTCGCCGGACGGCAAGGAGCTCGTCGTCGGGCAGATGGGCGAGGTCAACGTCCCCGGCGACAGCCTGCTGACGAAGTACAACCCCGAAACGAAAGAGCTCACACTCAAGCTGGAAACCGGGCTGAGCGACATCGCGGGCCTGGCCTACAGTCCCAGCGGCAAGTTGTACGCGGTGGATTTTGCGTGGGCCGAGCCGCAGAACGGTGGTCTGTTCCGCCTCGACATCGAAGGCGAAGGCGAGGAGCAAAAGGTGACGGCCACGAAGATCCTCGCGCTCGACAAGCCGACGGCGCTGGCCTTCGACAAGGAAGGCAAGCTCTACGTCACCATCATCGGCACCGCTGAAGAAGGCAGCGACAAGTCGCCCGGCCAGTTGATTCTGATCGAGGGCGACTTCTGAGATTCGCTTCCGCTCTTCGACGCTTCCGCGCCGGGCCGAGCAGGCCCGGCGTTTTTTGTTGCGCCGCCGCGGACAATAGCCCGACGCGCCAGCAAGGGAGTCGGAATGTTGCTGCCGCAGTCCCTCGCTCGCGCGTCGGGCTATTATCCGCGGGGCCGGTTGTAGCGATTGCACCGGCTGCGGTCGGGAAGTCCTGCCGCGCGCGTTGCGATTGCCTTGCGGGCGTCGTCTCCTGCTTGCCACGTTTTCACCGCGACCTACGTTTCTGTGCGGAACCGCAGAAAGGATCGCGGGGGTGACGACGGAAATCCTCCATTCACACACAAGTTGCTCAGCCGGCCGGCCGGACGAGGCCGCGATCGGCCACGAGGTCGCCGCGCGCGCCGTCGCGGACCCGGCGGCGCTTGAGGCCGAGATCGACGAGCTGACCCGTCAGCTCGAGCACACCTGGGAAGAAATCACCCTGCTGCACGAGGTCGCCCGCAACCTGCAGGTCTCGCGCAGCCCCGCGGAGGTCGCGACGCTGTGTCTCGACCGCATGCGCGACGTGGTCGGGGCCCAGGGCAGCGTCATCTGGCTGGAGGAGAAGGGAGGCGAAACACGCTTCCTCGTCGATGGCCGGCTGCCGTTCGACCAATTTGGCCTTGCGCGACTCGTCGCGCGCTTCGAGGGCGAACGCTGGACGCGGCCGCTGGTGAAAAACCACATTCGCGGGACGCTGCTGGGAGCCGACTTTGCCGGCCTGGAGAATCTCGTCATCGTCCCCGTGAGCGACGGGACCAAGCGGGCGGGCTGGATCGTCAGTGCCAATCTTCCCGGCCGCGAGTTCGGCACCGTCGAAGCCAGTCTGCTCAACTCGCTGGCGACAATGCTGGGCACGCACCTGCGGAACATCGAGCTGTATCGGCAGCACGAAGAGCTGATCGTCAGCTTCGTGCGATCGCTGGTGCACACGCTCGATGCCAAGGACCCTTACACCCGCGGACACAGCGAGCGCGTCGCCCTCATCGCACGGCGGCTCGGCCGCGAACTCGGTCTCGACGATCGCGAACTCCACGACCTGTACCTGGCGGGATTGTTGCACGACATCGGCAAGATTGGCGTCGACGATCGTATTCTTCAGAAGCCGGGGCGGCTCACCGACGGGGAGTTCCAGTGCATCCAGGAGCATCCGCTCGTGGGCTACAGCATCCTGCAGGGACTCACAAAC
>JAHWKJ010000458.1 GCA_019347905.1 Planctomycetota bacterium | reverse complement strand
GTCCGGCCGGCGTAACGCGTATCGCCCGGCTCATTTCCGCGCCGTGAATGCAGGCATCCTACCGCGATCCGGTCGTGAGCAACTCCGCCGACGCAACGTGCAGCACGGCGCACACGGCTGCGTAAAGTCTATGAACTGCCAAATGCAGTTCAAGCTTCTTTTGAACCCATGCCGCACTTTTGGCCGCGTCTCGCTTCGAAACGCCGCTGTGCGGATGCTCCAGCGCCGCCTCCCACGCGATCTCCTGCAGGCGGCGGTTCAACCGCTCGTCCCACTCGTCGCGGCCGGCCTTCACCAAGACCGACGGCATCGGCAGCCCCACCGGACTGCGACGGTAGATGACCGCGAAATGGCAATACGCCACGAGTGCCTGCAAGGGCGGCGTAGGATGGCCGATCGCATCCCGGAAGAGTGCATCCTGCGTCACCAGCCCCGGCGCCTTGCCGGCGATGATGTCTTCCCGCAGCGCGATCACGGCCTGTCCGGCCGGAACGACGAATACGGTCTTCCGGCCCAACTGCTCGTTGAGCGCCGCAACGTGCTCATCCATGCTCTTGAAGTATTCGGCGTGCATGGCGCGCAGCTCTTCCGCGGTGTGCGTGTTGCGGTCCGGCGGCGCAGGCCGCTTCCGCTGGTAGCCGGTGTCGTACACGTCGAACGGTAGCCAGAACTCCTGTACGGTGACGCGCACCTGCGGGTTGTGCTCGACCGCCAGCCGGGCCAGCCGCTCGATGCCTTCGTCCGGCAGGTAGATCGGCGAGAGCGTCAACACGTCAATCTTGCCGGTCGCCAGCGCCGGCTTGACCTTGTTCCGCTCATCCGGCACGTCCCAGTGCTGAATGCAGCGCGACCCGCCGAGCGACTGCGTGCCGACCTGCTCGTGCCCCTCGATGCCGGCCGCCTCCGCCATCTCACCGAGGATTCGCGGCACGCACATGTGAAAGCTGTGCCCGGCGGAGAACACCCGCTGACCGCGCTCGACCGGCGGAGCCGCATCTGCGGCGTGGACGGCTGCCGGAGCGGGAAACATGCACAAAGCCAGCGCGGTCACAAGCGCGATCGCGCCGAAACGTACGGGATGAGCACTCACTACGGCTCCATTCGAGATGGTCGGGCGCGCAAACTCGTATTGATCAGGAACTCCTTGATGTTGAATGGCTGCATAGCATGTTTGGGTGTGTGTCCGTGTTGACGCGAAGGGGAAGCCACTTCCGAGTTCGATGAACATAAGCGGCATACTCGCTGCCGAAATCGCGGGTCATCTGTCGCTCCTCCCAACGGCCTGCGACTTGGAGATACACCAATGTGATCGGCAGGAGGCACCAGAGGAGCTGCGACTGGATCACTATGACTTGGCCGAGCACCATCAGCACCATCCCGATCCCTTGGGGATTGCGAATCCAATGATAGGGGCCGCAGACGACCAACCGGCGGGGTGGATCAAGCGGCAGGGGAGTGCCTTGACCATACTGGATCAGAAAGTAACCCGCGCAGCACGCGAGTGCGAATCCCAGCGTGAATGCTGCCCCTCCGACGACCAAGGCAGCGGGAAAGGGTCGATAGCTCGGCGTTGCGATGCCGCTCTCGGCGAAAAGGATGCAGGCAGGCAGGATGACGAGCCAGCCCCCGCCCACGATCACCACGTAGACTAAGGCGCGAACCCACAGACCCACTGCCGGGCGACGCCAAAGCAGCCGACGCATCAGCTCAATCCCTTCACTTCCCAGCCCTCGCGGTACTCTCGCCGCAAAAGCGCGTTCGCGTCGCTGAAGTTCGTAATCCGCAAGGCGGCCGCGTCCCAGTCGAGCCGCTGCCCGGGGAAGCGGTTCGAGACCACGCCCAACAGCAGCATTTCCGTCAGCGGTCCGGAGTAGCCGAAGTCGGCGCTCGACTTCTCGCCCGCCAGCGCCGCCGACGCCCACTGGTGGTAATGGTTGTCGCCCTCCACACTGGGCAGCTTGTAGTCCTCGAACTGCGCCGCGGGCAGAAGCTGCGGAGCGGCTACGTGCGGCAAGAGCAGGTAGCCCTTCTCGCCGACGAACATCGAACCCTGTGACGGAAGCTCTTGCCCCTCTGGCAGCGGCCACTCGGAAGCCTCCGCCGGCCGCAGCCCGCCGTCGTACCACGTGAGGACGAAGCCCTCCGTCGTCTGCGGCGTCGCTGCGCCGAACGTGTAGCGCACGTGGTTCTTTATGCCGTGGGCGTCGTCGGGCGGCGGCGAGCTCGACGACTGCACCGTCTTCGGCGCGCCGAGTTCCAGTGCGGATGCAACGGGATCGAGAATGTGGATGCCCATGTCGCCCATCGTGCCGCAGCCGAAATCGAGCCACCTCCGCCACTGGCCGGGATGGTAATGCCCCGGCGAATATGGCCGGTGCGGCGCCGTGCCGAGCCACAGGTCCCAGCTCACATGCTCGGGAGGCTCGGCGGGCGTCGGTGCCGGGCCTTCATAGCCCCAGTTCTTATCGCTCCAGCTATGGGCTTCCTTCACGCGGCCGATCGCACCGTCGCGGATGACCTTCACCGCCGTGCGATAAGGCGACGTGGAATGAACCTGGATGCCCATCTGCGTCGTGAGTTTCTTTTCGGCGGCGACGCGGGCAAGCTGCCGGGCCTCGTACACGTCGTGCGTGAGCGGCTTCTGGCAGTACACGTGCTTGCCGAGCTGCATGGCCGACATCGCCGCCGGCGCGTGCGTGTGATCGGGCGTGGCCACGTTAACGGCATCGATACGATCGGCCAGCTTGTCGAGCATCTGCCGCCAGTCGGCAAAGGTCTCCGCGCCCGGATGCTTCGCCGCAGCCTCCGCCAGCCGCTGAGCATCGATATCGCACAAGCCCACGACCTCGACCTGCGGATGGCTGCTCAGCGACGACAAATCGGACGCCCCCATCCCACCCACGCCCACGCTGGCCAGCCGCAGCCGGCTGTTCGCACTGGTGGCATTCGCCCTGCCGGACAGGATCAACAGCCCGGCCGCGGCTCCAGTGCTCTTAAGAAAGTCACGGCGGCTGAGCGGAGCAGTCAGGATCGGCATGAGAGTCTCCTACGAGGATGTCGAGGACTCGCAAGAACTTCCATTTACTTGTACGGGAATTTGGAAAAGCTGCGCGTGCATTCGATGACTGAAACGATGCCGACGCCGAAGCCGAAATACCTCACCCAGCCGGCCTCGAAAATCGCCATCGCAGTACCGAGCGCCGTCTGCACCAGCAGGAGATGAAGCCGCACGCTCTCGTCCTCCGGGCGGGCGCGCACGGTCAGAATGACTACAAAGAGAGTGAGTGCGAACAGCACCGACAGATTCAGCAGCTCTAAGTTCATGCCGGGATCTTTGCGACAGGCGGTGCAGAACGCATTCGAATCGAGGCGCGCCTGCTTCCCAACCAGCCCGCAACCTCGTCGAGCCGGTTGCGGATCGCCTCCCGGTTGGGGAGGCACCAAGGTGCTTCGCCGTTATCTCGTTCTGCCATTGTGCCGGGCGCCCAAGCGGAATACCGGTCGACCGTCAGCGTCCGGTGACGGTTTCGGGAACGCTTCGCTCAAAGAGCCAGAGGAAGCCATGGCGGACCGGCTGGGGCTCGCCCTGGCGGATCGTCTGCACGAGCGTCACATACTCGCGTTCCAGCGATTCGGCCTTCTCGCGCGCGGCGTCGAGTGCCTTCTGCTGCGAGGGATCCTTCTCGGCTTCACGTTCCAGCTTCCTGAGCAGCACTCTGGCGGCACTGCGCGACGGCCGGAGTTTCACCAGCCGCTCTTTCGCGTCCGCAATGGCCGCCTGCTGCTCCGCCGTCAATTCCACTGGCGGCGCGGGCCCGCCGGAACGGTCGCCCAGCAACAGATCCACACGGCCGTCCCCGTTGAAATCGACGACGTGGATCTTGACGCGGGCGCCCCACTCGCCTTTGTCGGGCCTGGCGTTCACCAGGTTGAAGCCGAAGGGGCTTTTCGGCACGATCTCTTCGCCCGGCCCGCGCTGCGGTTCCTCCTTCGTCCCGGCGTTGCGGAACCAGACGACGCTGCCGTCACCCATGCCGACCAGCACATCGTGCCTGCCATCACCGTCCCAGTCGGCCACGACAGGGCCGGAGTCGCCGCCGCGGTTCTTGAGGATGTCGCCGGTGTCGAGCTGGACAGGCTCGCTGTAGGCCGGCTCGGTGCGCGAGTCCGTGTTGGAGACCAGATGCACGTCTCCACTGATGTTCCCGGTCACGAGGTCCAAGTCGCCGTCGGAATCCCAGTCCACTGCGAAAGCGGTCGAGGCCGAGCCGGTGTTGATCTCTTTGCCGCCCTGGTGCTTGAGCGTTTCACCCTCAGCGAACGCGCCGTCGTCGTTCCGCCGAAAAAGATACAGCGCGCCGGGAAACGATCCGGAGAGCACGTCGTCATCGCCATCGGCATCGAAGTCCACCAACTGTGGAGTGAATCCGATGCATCAGCCCGCCGGGACGCGGCCGTCACCGTCACCGGCCTTGAAGAATGCCCAGTCCTTGAATTCGGGCCGGCTGTCCGTCCCGTAATTCCGGAAGACCCGCATGCGGCCCTGCGAGAACTCGCCCAGCAGCAGATCGGACACGCCGTCGCCGTCGAAATCCCCGTAGAAGGGCGCGGCGTACCCGATGCCGCCAACGTCGATGGGCTGGCCCCCCGCTTCGACCCGCACGGGCGGCGTCAGCTCCGGATGGATGTCGCCCGCAGCCGCGCTTGCGGCGGCCAGCAGTGCTCCGATGATCGCCAGTGCGTGCGGCATGAGGTTTCTTCGAATCATCGCTGCTCTCCTTTCGCCCGCAAGACCGTGCAATTCGCGCGACAGCCCATCGCCGCACGCTCCAGCGGCGATTCTACCCGGCCTGTCGGAAACGGCGACCTTTTTCTGCTCAATTCACAAGGAATCGTGCAGGCCGACTTCCTCCGCCGCGTCGCGGAAGCGGAACGGCGCACCGGCCAAGGCGGGTGCGGCCCACAGACCGCTTGCCGCGATCAGGCAGGCGAAATGGAAATGCGGTCTCGGCGGCTGCATCGGTCGCTCCTCGATGGGAGTCGCTCTACTTGCTTTGAAGCTGCGAGACACCGTCCCACGCACGGGCCACCTCACGCCCAAAGGTCGCGCAGGTAGCCGGCCGG
>JAHWKJ010000037.1 GCA_019347905.1 Planctomycetota bacterium | reverse complement strand
CGATGAACTCGATCATGCCGCGGTTGGCGACGTTGAACTCGCCGTCGAAGTTGAAGGCCCGCGGATCGCTCTCGGAGCCGTACTCGGCGATCTTGCGGTAGTTAATGTCGCCGGTGAGCTCGGTCGAATCCTGGTTCTTCTCGTCCTTGGGCTGGAACGTGCCGATGCCGATGCGATCCTGCTCGCTGAGCGTCAGCCGCCGTACGACCACGTCGGAGATGACCCGCGTCCAGTCGCCGGCGTGCTTGTCGAGGCGTTCCTGGTACATGAAGCGGCACAGCGGGCACAGTTCGCCGTGAATCTCGACGTGGTAGACCGAATCGCTTTCGGCCTCGCGGCCCTCGTTGAGGAAGGCCGTCACTTCGTCGCGATGGGCTTCGGGAACGAGATGCAGCGGTTCCTCGTGCATGGGGCACCAGGTGATGCTGCCGTCTTCGTGCTTCCAGCCGTAGGAGTAGATCGCGCCGTCGTCGCGGCGGCTGTAGCGTTCGAGCCCGCGCTTGAGGAGGCGGGCGATGGTGCTTTTGGAGCTGCCGACCGGGCCGTGCAAGAGCAGCACGCGGCGCTCGCTGCCGTACTTGAGGGCGGCGCTCTTGAAGACGTTGACGAGCTCGATCAGCGGGCGGGACAGCCCGAAGATGGCGTCGCGGCCGTCGTTGTCGGGATCGTCGAAGAAGCGGTAGCGGACGAGGGCTTCCTTCTTGCCGTCGCCCTCGATCTTGTACGTCCCGTACGAGAGCAGCATGTCGTACAGCCGCTGGTACGCGGTCCGCGTGACCTTCGGGTCGTCCTTGACGGTATCGAGATACTCGTCGAAGGAACCCTGCCAGTGCTCGTGGCGGTAGGCCTCGGGGCTCTGCCGCTGCGAAATGCGTTCGAGGACGGCGCGACCAGCTCCCATGGAACTGCTCCTCGTATCAGGTATTCAACGCGGTCGCTCCCTTTCGTCTGCTCGTGAAACCTCTGCGGGGCCTCGACGCTCACTGGGACGCCCGGCGAACGCGAGGCTGCGCATGGGGCGCAGGATGAAACGGCCTCAGAGCCGCGCATCGCTCGCGAACAGCGAGAGGAGTGACGACCATCCGTGGTCAAACCGGGTTGTGAGTGTGGGGAAGGAACGAACCGGTGCCGCGGTCGGCACCTGCTGTCGTGCCGACCTCTCCGCAGGACGACACGACGGCGAGCACACTTATTATCGCAGGAGAGCGCGGTGAGGCAATATCAATCTGCGGGGCGAATCGCGGTAAAACGCATCAACCGGGCGGCCAGGACAGCTTGCGGCCCCCCAGAATGTGCACGTGCAGGTGGTCGACACTCTGCCCCCCGTCGGGGCCGCAGTTCACCACCGCCCGCCAGCCGTTCGCCAGGCCGAGCTGCTCCGCCACCTGCCGCGCGACGACAAACAGGTGCCCCACCAGCTCGGCATCGGCCGCGTCGAGATCTGCCAGCGAGGGAATCGGCCTCTTGGGGACAACCAGCACGTGCACCGGCGCCTGCGGGTTGACGTCGCGGAACGCCAGAGAGTCGTCGTCCTCGTGTACGATCTCCGCCGGGATTTCGCGTTCGATGATCCGCGAGAAGATGGTTTTCTCAGTCATGGGTCACGCAGCCCTGATTCCTGATTTGACGCAAAGGCGCGAAGGTTTCGCAAAGGAACGGAATTGCAGCCCGCCGTGCGGACTACGGTTGCTTGACGTTCTTCATGGCAACCAGCGCCTCGCTGGCCGCCACGCGGATCGCCGCCTCGCCGTGCTTGTCGGCGATCGGCGCAATGAGCTCGATCAGTCGCTGCCGATCGTCCGCCGGCAGGTTTGGCGCCAGCTCTCCGACGGCACGGAGCGCATTCCGCAGTGCGGCCAGATGCATCTGCAGGTCGTTGGCCGCGTCTCGGTTCAGCTCACCTCTCGACTTCGCTTCGGGCGGGTCGGCAAGCAGTTCCCTCAGAACATCCAGCCCCTCGGTCGAGCCGCGACGTGCGAGCGCGACCGCGGCATTCGTTCGCGCGTGCCGGTCGGCGTCGTTGAGCATCACCTGGAGGCGATGTTCGGCGTCTTCACCGGCCAGCAACCCCAGCGTGTAAGCGGCAAGCTGCCGGACGAGCGGCTCCCCCTCGCGCGAAACCTCGACCACGTCTGCGATCAGGTCGGGATCGCTGAGCGACGGTGTCAGGGCGCGCGCGCTCTTCCCAGCGGCTTGTTCGGCTGCGCGGCCGGCAATCAGCGCGATTGACGCCAGCGCGTTCTTGCGGACTTCCAGCTCGTGCTCCGGCCGAATCGCCCGCTGCAGCGCCGGCAGCACGACCTCGGGCACGTCCAGCGTCCCCAGCGTCCGCGCGACGAAGGCTTCCTGCTTGATGTCGTCATCCTTCTGCGAGCGGCGGTCGAGCTGCTCGCCGAGCAATTCCGCGAGCGCCCGCGCCACCTGCGGGTTCCGCGTCAGTCGCTGGTCGGCCGCGGCACGTTCCTGGTCGGCCTCCAGCAGGTGCGCCAAGCCCAGCGCCGCCCGCCAGCGGCGGTGCTCGTTGTTGCTGCGCAATTCCTGGACCAGCTCGCGCCAGTCCTGCTCGCCGGCTGCAATCCGCCCGAACAGCGCCCACACGCCGACGATGGCCGCCACGATCAGCGCCGGCACCAGAAAGAGCTGCACGATGAAACCCGCCGACGGCGGCCGCACGGGCGGATACATCTCGGGATCATCGGCGCGCCGGTGCCGAGACCGGTCGAATTCCTCATCGAGCGCAGCGGAATCGTCGGTGAATGGATCGGACATGGGAGGGCTGCGGCTGCACTCGGTGGGATGCTATGCGAAGTCTACGGCGGCCCTGCGGCCGGTCAACCTTGGGCGGACTTCAGCAGACGGTCATAGTCCTCCGGCGTGTCGAGGTCGATCAGGATCGATTCGTCGGCGACTTCGATCTCGACCACGTCGCCTGCGCAGTCGCGTACCAGCCGATTCAAACCGGCTTCTGGCGGAAGCGCGAAGATGCGGTCGCTGAGCGACCACGGAAACAGCACCGGGTGCCCGCGGCGGCCGCGGCACGTCGGCACGACAATGCGACCTCGGTCAACGTCCCCGAACGGGACTCCCCCCCTTACTAAGGGGGGGCAGGGGGGGGTCGCATGGGAAGAATCGCTGGATGCTTGATCCGCGCCCGACCCCCCCTCGTTCCCCCCCTTAGTAAGGGGGGGAGGGGCGGCTGCGCCGCCTCTTTGCCAGCAGTCGATCAGTGCGTCGACGACCTCTGCGCTGAGGACGGGGTGATCGGCCGGCACGAGCAGCCAGGCGTCTGTCAGCTGCGGGTTCCAGCGCTCTCGAATCGCGCTCAGCGCCGCCTCTACGCTGTCCCGCATCTGCGGCGGAGGGACTTCCGGCCGCACGACGGTGCCACCCGAGCGCGCGACCTCGTCCGCGAGTGCGTCGTCGTGCGGCCGCACCACGACCAGCCTGGCGGCGATCTCCGGGCGGTCGAGCACCGCGAGCAGCCGCGCGATCACCGTCTCGCCGGCGAGCGGCAACAGCAGCTTCGGCCGGCCCATGCGACGGCTGCGGCCGGCCGCCGGGATGACGGCGAACAGACGGCCGGTCGTAGCACAACCGTCGCGGTTGTGAGGCATGAGGGATAGAACTCCCGAAGTGACTCTGGAGTGCGGCGACCCGTCGCTGCAGTCCAAAACGTCGTTGGCTCACGATTTCGCCACGCCACTCGGCCTGCCCCAGCCCCGCCAGACCGACCCATAATCTCGGACGGTGATTCAGGGCGCCGGACCGCGGATGAACGCGATCGCGTCGGCCACGTCCTGCGGCGAGAGATCCTTCTCGAGGCCTTCGGGCATGGCCGATTTGCCGCTGCCGGCGAGTTCTTCCAGGTCGCCGCGCACCAGTTCCACGCGATTGCCGTCGGCACCGACGAGCACGATGGCGTTGCCGGCTTCGGACGACAGCATCCCGCTGAACTGCCGGCCTTCCTTCGTGACGGCGGTGTAGTTCACATATTTCGCCTCGACCGCGCGGTTCGGGTCGAGAATCGCCGTCAGCAGCGATTTTGGCGACTTGTCTTCGAGCGCCGCCAGGTCGGGACCGACTTCTTTGCCGATGCCCTGCAGCTTGTGACAGCTCGCGCAGCGCTTCTCGAAGACCTGCCGCCCGCGCGCCGCGTCACCCGCGAGATCGAGCGCCCCGGCGTACTCCTCCACGACCTTCTGCCGGTCGGCGTCGATCCGCGACGCCAGCAGTTTTTCAGCCTGTTCGCGGATGCCGGCCGTGCGGTGGGCCAGCAGCCGTTGCCGGCGGGAGGCGTCGATCTCGCTGTGAGCCACATGCCCATCTTCGATGGTTTTCAGCAGCGAGCGCGTCCACACCTCGCGGCTGAGCAGCACGTCGAGCGCCCGCGAACGCAATGGCGGCGTGAGCGATCTCCACGCTGTCAGCAGGGCCCCTGCAACTTGCGATCCCGAGCGGCGCTGCGAATCTTCAATACGGCCCAGCGAATCGATCGCCGCTGCCTGCAGTTCGCCGGCCTGACCCGGTTCGAGCAGCACCGCGAGACGTTCCACCGCCGCTTGGCGATCGTCCATCTGCGGCACGAGATCGACAGCGGCCAGGCGCAGCTCGATGGATGCGCTCTCGTCGGCCGCAGTTTCGCGGGCCGATGCCACGATCTCGCCGATGCGGCTCAGAACTCGACGACGTTCGGCATCGTCCGTCTCGTAGAGTTCTCCATCGCTGAGCCCGCGGCGGCGGAGACTCTCCAGCAGTCGCGCGGTTGCGGTGAACTGCCAGGCGGCCGGCTTCCCCTCACTCTCGCGTGTGACGGCCGCAAGCGTGCGGGCCAGCATTTTCATGCTGCCCAGCAGCGACGCCTGCTCCACCAGCCTGTCGAGCAGACGGCTCGTCGGCTCATCGCGCTTCGCGGACGCCAGCGCCCTCGTGAGCACCGCCTCGACGTTATCGGCGTGCAGCGAGCTGAGCACCGCGGTCGTGATGTACGGGTCGTCGGCGTCGCGAAGCGCGATCTTCGCCAGCGCTTCGCCGGCGGCCGGATCCTTCCATTCGCCCAGCGTGTAGGCGACCTGCGTGCGGACCTGCGGGTCGGGATCATCGGCCAGCGCGGCGACGGCGCGGCCGAGTTCGGCGTCGCCGCTTTCACCGCGGATGAAGTCTTCCGCCAGGCGGACGGCATGACGGCGGATGCCCGCCTCAGGATGGCCGAGTGCAGACATCGTGAGGGCGGGCTTGAGCGCATCGAGCCGCCGGAGCGTGTACAGTGCGTGCAGCCGCGTGAGTCCGCGCCAGGCGCTGCTAGCCAGTTCTTCCAGCGATCCGACCGCCGCCGCGTCGCCGCGCTCGATCAACAACCGCTGGGCGGTGTCGCGCCGCCAGCCGTTCGGGCTGTGGAGGGCCTTGACCAGCTCCTCTGTACTGAGCCGATCGAGGCGCTCCGGTACGTGCACACCCCGAGAGGCGGGGCGTGCCGCCCCGGCCGGGCCGACACGGCCCGGCTCTTCGGCGAGCGCACGGCCCGGAAGCAGGCGCTGCGGATCCTTGAACAGCACGCGATAAATGCGGCCGCGGTCGTCGCCGGCGCGGAGGTCCCAGTCGTCCCACTGCTCCTTCGGGATGTACTGCGGGTGCTCGATCACCAGCCGATACATGTCGGCGATCCATAGGCCGCCGTCGGGACCGGTCTTGATCGTCGTCGGCCGAAACCAGTTGTCCCGCGAGGCCAGAAACTCCGATTCCTTCTCGCGGTCTGGCCGGCGGCTGGTGAACGTCACGCCCTTCGGCCACATCACTTCGCGATGCACCAGGTTGTGCACCGGCTCGCTGACGAAGCACCAGACGCCGAACTCCGGAACGCGGAACGAGGCGGAAACGCCGTCGGTGATGTTATTCAGCGTGGGAAGACTGCCGGGCACGTACGGCGACCCGAAAGAGGCGTCGCGGAAGACCATCGTGCTGCACGCCGACGTGAAGTGGTTCAGCCGGTCGAAGTCGTTGAACCGCGGCAGCGCCTGGCTGATCGGATAGCAGGGGGCGGCGCCGGGCGTCTCGGAGACGGCAACCCGCGGGTCGGGCGGCACCAGGTGCGGGTTCCGCCGCAGATAGCGGTCTTCCAGCACGAAGTGCCACATCGGGTTCGAGTTGTTGCAGCCGAACCAGTTCCCCCAGTCGTCGCGGCTGCGTCCGAACTGCGTGCGCCCGGTTTCCAGCTCGATCGCGCCGGTGTCGGGATCGAAGCGGAAGTCGCGCCCGCTGAGGTCGAGAACTTCTCCCCCCCTTACTAAGGGGGGGCCGGGGGGGGTTGCTTCAGTGTCGGTGCTCGACTGGCCCTCCGACCCCCCCTTGGTCCCCCCCTTAGTAAGGGGGGAGAGGCGGAGACGCGACCCATTGAGCGGATGACGCCGTTCGAGTCGCCATTGGCGCAGTGGACCCAGCCGTCGAGGCCGTAGACCAGGCCGTTGACGCGGTGCTGCTGGTTGCCTTCGCCGAAGCCGCTGAAGAGGACCTCGCGCTTGTCGGCCCGGCCGTCGCCGTCGGTGTCTTCGGCGTAGAGGACCTCGGGGGCGGCGGTGACAAGCACGCCGTTGCGCCAGGGCATGACACCGCTGGGATAGTTCAGCCCGTCGAGAAACAACGTGGACGCATCGTAGCGGCCGTCGCCGTCGGTATCCGCGAGCACCCGCACGCGGCCGCCAAGCCCACGGGTTGCAACCCGTGGGCTTCGATCGCGCTGTTTATCTTCTTCCGGCACCCCGAGCGGGTAATCGCCCATTTCGGCGACCCACAGCCGGCCGTCGGCGCCCCACTCGAATGCCACCGGATCGACGACCAGCGGCTCGGCCGCCACCAGTTCGACCTCGAATCCCGGCGGCACCACGATGTCCTTGAGCGATGCCTCCGCCGACTTCGGCCCCGGCCGCTCGTGCTTGAGCAACTCGTCGAACGAGACGCGGTGGACGAGGTCCGGCAGATCGCTGGTATCCTCGTTCTGCCAGAACAGGTGCCGCGAATGCACGAAGAAGCCGTTGTTGGTTCCGTCCTCGCGAACGATAGGCGGCAGCACGATCGACCCTTCGGTGGGCTTGTCGCGGGCGCTTGAAAGAATCGTGCGGCTCCAGCCGGTCTCGGTATCCTTCCACAGGTGGATGCTGTACCGCTCGTGGTTGGAAAACACGATGTCGTCGTGGCCGTCTTTGTCGATGTCGACGAAGCGCAGGCCCTTGTCGAGTTTAAAAAAAACAAATCCAAGTTCAGTGTCCCGAGGCACCGTAAACGGGAGGCTCTTCCATCGCCCGTTTTTCGCATTCTTCTTGAGAATGATCTGTCTATCGCCTCGATCGTTGCTCCGGAATATCTCAGCGATTGAATCGCGATCGAGATCACGCAATCGTGTGTCAATCCCTTCGAGCGGATTGCCGGGCGATGGTGGCGGGCCTATTTCTCCAACCGGTAATGCTGGCAGGCCGGGCTCGGGATTCCATTGCTTTCCATTGAACGTCCAACCTTCTTTCAGTGCGCCAGCCTCGACAAATGAGGCGTAGCCGTGGTTGTGCAGCACGCCAAAGCGAGCGCGGAAGTCGGCCCACCAGATCCCTTGAGGTCCAAGGTACACGTCTTCGAGCAGTTGAAAGGGCGTCTTGTATTCTTTCCAGCCGCATTCAGCGGGGGACCAGATCCGAGTTTGCTTCAACTGCGGATTTGCGATGACGGCGTCCTGATATCCGTCATGGTCAATATCAATTACGGCAATGCCGTTATTCATGGCTTTTGCTTTGAGTCTACGGAGAGCTTCATGCTCTTTGCGGAGCGAATGACCGCGGAGCATACGCTTGTCCAAGCGTTCGAGGCATTCGCGGAACGTCAGGAACTTCACCTTGCGGCCGTGCTTCTCGACGGCGTGTTCGATCAGCTCGACGACCTGCTCCGGCTTGATCCAGCCGTGCGGGTGGAAGACGAGGCAGAACACACCCTGCTTCTTGACCGTGATGTCGAGGGCGGCTTTCCAGTCGGCGACGGTGACGGGGTTGTCGGGGCCCTGGAGGTGCTGGGCTTCCCAGTCGCTGGGGACCATGCATGGGAACTCCCAGCACGTGTTGCCGATGGTGTATGGATAGGGGTAATTCTCGATCCAGTTGACGAATGTGTTGAAGGTCTTGCCCCGTCGCTGGAGATTCTTCGGGAAGTATTTCTTGAAGCGCTCCCGACCGTTGTCATCGAGCACCAGTTCGCGCGGGATCTCCGGGTCGGCCGACGTATAGACGGTGAACACCGACGTGTCGATCTGCAGGAAGTGGCCTTTGTCGGTCGTGCGATTGAAGATTTCCGCGAAGAAACGCGGGCTGACGGTATTCAGCGAATCGCAGCACGGCGTGCGGAACGCCACGGGCCTGTTGCCGGGAATCTCGTGCATGAGGTCGACACAGCGGTCGTACGTCGATTTCGCCTTCGCGAAGTCACCCCCCGCGAGCAACGGGCAGGGGTGGTCGATCGTGTGGCACTCCAGCGACAGGCCCTCGTCGAGCCACGAGCGGAGCTGCGGGTCGTCGGGCTTGACCGAACACGTCATGATGCTCACCGGCGCGCGGCCGTCGATCTGCTTGAGGCGCTGGAGAATGGGCCGCAGGTACTGTTCGTACTTTGCCGGGTCGCGCATGTCGTCGATGCCGAGGATCACCACGCATTCGACGCCCTCTTCGCCCACCCACTGCGGCGTCGTGAGCTTCGGAAAACCCATATGCGGCACCCATGGGTTCAGCTCGTCGAGGTACGTCAGGCGGTTACCGTCGCCCGCGAATGCGATCGCGGCGGATGCCAGCCACACAGCAACGAAAAGATCGAGTCGCAGAAGCATATTCATTTCGCAGATGCGAGTTGAAAAACGGCCGGCAACGAGGGGTGAGGCCCACCGAGGGGGTCAGACCCCTTTGCGGCTCACCCGTGTCCCCACGACGTGTGTCGCACGTCCGCAAAGGGGTCTGACCCCGTCTGCGGAGCCTTGCGTGTGCATCTTGCCATTGTGCACTTCCCGCCCGCGCAGCGGAACTCTGCCGGCCGCTTTCGCCCCGGCGCATTGCCCGGCATGATAGGGCCATGATCGACATCGACTTCCAGATCGAGGGCCCGCAGCTCGAGCGCGCGATCGCGCGGATGTGGGAGCTTTCGGCGGCGAAGATCGCGGCCATCGAAGCGGCGTTCGCGGACGGCGGCACGCCCGTGTTCACAGTGCAGGGCCGCTACCGGCCGCAGGGCTGGACCGAGTGGACGCAGGGCTTTCAGTTCGGCTCGGCCCTGCTGCAGTTCGACGCCACCGGCGACGAGCGGTTTCTCGAAATCGGCCGCAACGGTACCCGTCGGCACATGCCACCGCACGTCACGCACTTCGGCGTGCACGATCACGGGTTCAACAACGTCAGCACGTACGGCAATCTGCGGCGGCTGATGCTCGACGGCCGCATCCCCCACGACGAGCACGAGCTGGAACTTTACGAGCTGGCTTTGAAAGCCAGCGGCGCCGTGCAAGCCATGCGCTGGACCCGCACCAGCGACGGCGGCGGATTCATCTATTCGTTCAACGGGCCGCACTCGCTGTTCGCCGATACGATCCGCTCGCTGCGTTCGCTGGCCCTGGCGCACCGGCTGGGGCATCGCGTGCTGGCGGAGAACGACGAGCCGGTCTCGCTGCTCGGCCGGCTGATCCAGTACGCCCGCGCGACGGCCCGCTACAACGTCTACTACGGCGAAGGCCGCGACGCGTACGACATCCGCGGCCGCGTCGCCCACGAGAGTCTGTTCAATACGAACGACGGCCGCTACCGCTGCCCGAGCACGCAGCAGGGCTATTCGCCCTTCAGCACATGGACGCGCGGCCTGGCCTGGATCATGCTCGGCTACGCGGAACAGCTCGAGTTCCTCGAGACGCTCGCAGACGACGAACTGGAGCCGCACGGCGGCCGCGGCCCCGTCGAACAGACGATGCTGGACGCGGCCCGGGCGACGTGCGACTTCTACATCGAACACACGCCGGCCGACGGCGTTCCGTACTGGGACACCGGCGCGCCGGGCCTGGTGCATCTGGGCGACTGGCGGAGCCAGCCAGCCGACCCGTTCAACGACCACGAGCCGGTCGACACTTCGGCCGCAGCCATCGCAGCCCAGGGCCTCGTGCGGCTGGGACATCTTCTCGAAGCCCGCGACGAGAGCGAGGCGGGCCGTCGGTATCGACAGGCGGGTCTGACCGTGCTGAGGACGCTGCTCGACGAGCCGTACCTGTCGACCGCGGACGACCACCATGGACTCTTGCTGCACGCGATCTATCACCGCCCGCGCGGCTGGGACCACGTCCCGGACGGGTCTCGGATTCCCAGAGGCGAATCGTGCCTGTGGGGCGACTACCATCTGCGCGAGGCGGCGTTGTACGCGTCGCGGATGGATCGCGGCCCGTACTACACGTTCTACGGTCAGGCTGACCAGCCCCGACAGGGGCGCAACTCGAGAGCCCAGGGCAACGCCCTGGGAAAGAGAGGGCCGAAGCCCTGAAAGGGCGAAACAACAATGGCCCGGTTTCGCCCTTTCAGGGCTGGCGATTCGCGTGCAATCAAACAACCCGGGGCGATGCCCTTGTTGTTCTACACAAGTTCCGCCGTCCCGGAGGGACAACTGAGAGTAGCCCGGCAGTTCACTGCCGGGGGCGCGACGGCCCGTGTCGTTTCGAGTCCCGAAGGGACGGCTGAAACCATTGCACCACCAAGACTTCAGGCGGTCAGCCGTCCCTCCGGGACTCGCGTTTCCGCTGTACCACCCATCCCAGCGATGAATCGCTGGGCTATTCTCAAACCGTCCCTCCGGGACGAAAACAACGTAATTCACCGCCGAGTCCGAGTTGTGTAGAACAACGAGGGCGATGCCCCGGGCTGTCGAGTTTGGCCCCGTTGGGGCGACGAGAGCGCATGATTTTCGCCCGCGCTTTGACGCGTCGCGACTTTGATGCCTTTGGCTTCCGAATGACGCAGCAAACACAACATCTCACGAATTCGCGTGTCGCCCTCGTCACCGGCGGCAGCCGGGGGATCGGCCTCGGGATCTGCCGCGCTCTGGCCGATGAGGGCTGGAGCCTCGCGGTCGGCGGGACGCGAGACGAATCCGACGTCGCCGACGTGCTCGAGGATCTGTGCGACTGCGGTGTCGAAGTCGCGTACTGCCGCGGCGATGTCGCGGAGGCCGCCGATCGCCACCAGATCCTCGATACGGTCCGCGAGCGGTTCGGCCGCTTGAACCTGCTGGTGAACAACGCCGGCATCACGTCGCAGGGACGCCGGGACCTGCTGGAGGCGGATGAAGCCGGCTTCGACCGCGTATTCGCCGTCAACCTGAAGGGGCCGTACTTCCTGACGCAGGCGGCGGCGCGGTGGATGATCGACCAGAAGCGGGCCTCCGCCGATTTCCGCGGGGCGATCGTCAATATCTCGAGCGTCTCGGCCGAGGTCGTCTCGACTAACCGCGGCGATTACTGCCTGACGAAGGCCGCCATCGGCATGGCCACAAAGCTGTGGGCGGCGCGGCTGGCGGAGTTCGACATTCCGGTGTACGAGATTCGCCCGGGCGTCATCCGCACCGATATGACGGCCGGCGTCGTTGAGAAGTACGACCGGCTGATCGCCGAGGGGCTGACGCTCCAGCGCCGCTGGGGCACGCCGGAAGACGTGGGCCGCGCCGCCGCGCTGCTCGCCCGGGGCGATCTGCCGTATGCCACGGGACAGGTGCTGCGCATCGATGGCGGCCTGTCGATCCGCACTATGTGAGGCGAGAGCGTTCGGCCGCTGACACCAACCCGACGCGCGAGCGAGGCATGTTCGGGAACTATCGACTGCCAAGTCCCCTTGCTTGCGCGGCGGGCTGGTGTCCCAGGGGCCGCAGGCGTCCTCATTGGCAGCCTCCCGCGCCACGGATATACTTCCTCTGGGCCGCGGGGCGGTGGGGCGCAGGCGCTGCGCCCTCTCGCGGCTTGTCGAAGCTCGGAAATACTGTCTATGCGACGCAGTCGAGAGGGAAATTCCGCCGTGCCTGTAATGGAAGCCGTCAATGTTCGAGAGCTGGTCCGCGAGGATCCGGCGCTCGCTTCAGGTTCGGTCTCGCGCCTGGAGAAGGTGATCGCCAGTCCGCAGTTGACCGAAGCGCGGCAGGAACTGGCGCTCCTGGAGGAAGAGGTCGAAAAGAGTAAGCAGCCGTCCGATGACCTGCTGGTGAGGGCCGGCATCGTCTCGTTCGCGCTGGCCCGGCACCGCATGGCCGAACGCTATCTTTCGGAACCGAAAAAGAACGGCGTCGCCAGCTTTTACCTGGGTCTCGTATACACGGCGATGGAGCGGCATGCCGAGGCCGAAGCCCAGTTCGAGAAGGCGGCGAAGGAAGGCTTCGACCAGGTCGAATGCACCATGCGCAAAGCGGGCGCCGTGCGCACGCAGGGGCGGCTGGATGAGGCCTTGAAGGTCCTGCGCAGCGTGGCCAAGCAGGGGGCCGGCCGCGCCGAATACTCGTTTCAGATGGGCTGCATCCTCGCCGACCAGGGCGATTCCTACGGCGCGATCGAATACTTCGAGCGGGCCGTCGACATGGACCCGCACCACTCGCGGGCGCTGTTCCGGCTGGCGGCGGAGAACGCGCTCCGCGGCAACGACGAAGAAGCTATCCGCCTCTACGAGCAGTCGCTGTCGCGGCCGCCCCTGTACCTGGGGGCGCTGCTCAACCTGGGCCTGTTGTACGAGGACCAGGAGCACTACTCGGCGGCGTCGTACTGCTTCCGGCGGGTGCTCGACGTCGATCCGACGCACGCGCGGGCGCGGCTGTACCTGCGCGACATCGAGGCCACGGACGACATGTATTACGACGAGGAGTCGGCCCGGCAGGAGGCCCGCATGGAGCAGCTCCTCAGCCGACCCGTCACCGATTTCGAGCTTTCCGTCCGCAGCCGCAATTGCCTGCAGGCGATGAACATCTTCACGCTGGGCGACCTCACGCAGGTCACCGAGCAGGATCTCCTGGGCGGCAAGAACTTCGGCGAGACGTCGCTGCAGGAAATCCGCGAGATGATGGAAGCCCACGGGTTGTCCGTCGGCGAGAACCTCACGAAGACCCGCCGCATTCCGTCGTTCATGCCGCAGGACCTCTCGCCGCAGGAGCAGGCCGTGCTGACGAAGCCCATCGCCGAGCTCGCGCTCTCGGTGCGGGCCCGCAAGTGCATGAGCCGTCTGGGACTGCAGTCGGTGAGCGAACTGGTGACCAAGACGCCGGACGAGCTGCTCTCGACGCGGAACTTCGGCGTGACGTCCTTGAACGAGATTCGCGCGCGGCTGGGCGAACTTGGCCTGAAGCTGCGCAACGATTGAGCGGCTTGAAATCGCGTGAAGCCCACCGGTTGCAACCGGTGGGCTTCTTCTCCGCGATCGGAAAGGGATGTCCGATGAAGCGGTTGCTTGTCGCCGCACTGGGACTCGCGATCGGTGCCGCCCTATTTGCGCTGGTGGAGCGCCCGGCGGCGGAGAGTCGGCCGAAAGCCGGCACCGCTACACCGCTGCTGGAAGTTCCCACGCCCGGCCGTCTGGGGAGGCGCGGTGCCTTTCGTCCTTCACCGGCAGTGCGCCCGCCGGCGGTCGGTGCACCCGCGCTTGGCACGGATCCGCTTTTTACCGCGGGTGGCGTTCACTCGCCGCGGGATGCCGCCGGCGATGCATCGATTATCCGGGTCAACGTGATCGGAGACGCCGTCGAAAGTTTGGAAGTCGCCGTCGATGGTCCGTGGCGAATTGAATCGCCGGATCGGCAGCAAGTGCTCGCCGAGGGTCGCCGGCTCCCGCTCTCGACGGTGACGGCGACAGCGGGCGGCTTGAATATCGGCGATCGCGCGTTCGCCACCTCGTCCGTCGAGATCGTGCCGCTCGCGGTATCGCCCGCTGCCGCGGCAACAGGCGCGGAGAAGCGGCCCGCTGTGGTGCGCGTCGGCAGCCACGAGTACCGCGGCCGCTTGCGTCTGCACGTGCGTCCGGGCGGAAAGATTCTGGCCGTCAACTTCGTCCCCTTATCGGAATATCTGGCGTCGGTGGTCGATTCCGAGATGCCGCTGGGGTTTCCCACCGCCGCGCGGAAGGCCCAGGCGATCATCGCCCGGACGTATGCCGTGTATCAGATGCACCAGGCGCCGCGTGAGGCCGCGTTCGATGTGTTCGCGTCGTCGCGGAGCCAGCGGTACCTCGGCTGGCGCTACCGCGATTCCAATGGGCGGCTGCTGGCCGGTGAAAGCAGCGACAGCCGCCGCTGCGTCGCCGAAACCTCCGGCATCCTGGCGGTCTGGCAGGGCCAGCCTTTCGCGGCATATTACTCGGCGGTCTGCGGCGGCCGCACGTGCGACGGTCGCCGCTTCTTCGCCGATGCCGCCGGTCCCACCGCGGCTTCCGTGGAATGCGACTGGTGCCGCGAGGCGGATCTCTACCGCTGGCGGCGGACGCTGCCGGCGAAGGAAGTTCGCGACCGCATCAACAGCACCGGCGGTGCAGAATCGGCACGGCTGGGACCGCTACGGACAGTGTTCACCCGGTCCGACGGCGGCCCGCGGGTCGTGTTCGGGGACGGCCGCCGCGAGCGGACGCTGGAAACGCATGCCGTCCGAGAACTGTTCACAGGCGCGCTGCCCAGTCCGCACTACACGGCCACGCTGGAAGACGGCGACGTGGTGTTTTCGGGACGCGGCCACGGCCACGGCGTCGGCTTCTGTCAGTGGGGGTCCCGCGGACTGGCGCTGGCCGGCGCGGACGAACGGGAGATCGTCCGCTACTACTACCCGGGCGCGACGCTCGCGGTACGGAAGCGCACTGCGTCTCGCTGAGCTGGACCGCAAATTCGGGCCATCTCCGGACCTTGCAGATTCGCAAGGCCGAATGGAGGATACAGCGCGATCACTTAGGTGACGGCGGAACCGGTCGCCGCGAGACGTGAGTGATTCGCGTCGCAGCGAACAGGGGACCATGGACGCACTACTCATCGATCCGCAGACGCCGGACACAGCGGCCGCATCGCCCGCGCGGGAGTTCTCCGCCGAGGACGTCGACACCTTCCGCCGCGACGGTTACGTCATCGCCCGCAAGCTGGCCGGCGAGGCCTTGCGCGAGCGGTTGCTCGCGGCCACGTTTGCGGGGCTGGCGGATCCGACGGGGCCGGTCGAATACGAGGCGGACCTGCAGTATCCCGGAGCGCCGCCCTCCCGCAGCGCGCCCGGCGGTCGGACGATCCGCCGGCTAAAACAAGCCCACGCGCGCGATTTCGGTTTCACTGAGTGGGTCGCCCAGCCGGAGCTTGTCGCGCGCGTGCGACAGCTTCTGGGACCAGACATCGTCTGCCCGCTGGCCCATCACAATTGCGTGATGACCAAGCAACCGCGGTTCAGCAGCGAGACCGGCTGGCACCAGGATATCCGTTACTGGTCGTATCAGCGGCCGGAGCTCGTCAGCGTGTGGCTGGCTCTCGGCCCCGAACGCATCGACAACGGCTGCCTGTGGGTCATCCCCGGCACGCACCGGATGCAGTTCGACGCCGCCCGCTTCGATCCAGAGAAGTTTCTGCGTCCCGATCTTACCGAGAACGCGGAGCTGATCGCGCAGCGGCGGCCGGTGGAACTGGAAGCCGGCGACGTGCTGTTCTTCCACTGTCGCACGTTTCACGCCGCTGGCCGCAACGAGAGCGACGAGCCGAAGTTTTCCGTTGTGTTCACATTCCGTCCCGCCGACAACCCGCCGGTCCCGGGCACGCGCTCGGCATCGCTGCCGGAATTGCTGATCCCGTAAAGCAGGCGGTTCTCTCGAAACCCCGTCTCCGCGCTGCCCATGACTGTTCACGAGCGAAACCAGCCTGGAGCCCGTGCGGACGACCGCGCACCGGACCAACTCCGCTCCATTGAGATTCAGCGCGACTTCACCCGCAGCGCGGCCGGCAGCGTGCTGATCCGCGCGGGACGAACGCTGCTTCTGTGTACGGCGAGCATCGAGGAGAGCGTGCCGCCGTGGAAGCTGCGCGCGGATCCGCCCACCGGCTGGGTCACCGCGGAGTACAACATGCTGCCCGGCAGCACTTCGCCGCGAAAGGCCCGCGACCGGCTGAAGGTCGACGGCCGCACCACGGAGATCCAACGGCTCATCGGCCGCAGCCTGCGCGCCGTCGTCGATTTTGAGGCCCTGGGGCCGCGGACGATCACCGTCGACTGCGACGTGCTGGAGGCCGACGGCGGCACGCGGACGCTGGCGATCACCGGCGGCTATATCGCGCTTGCCGCCGCCGTCGATTCGCTCCGCGGGCTGCTGCCGACTGAGCGGCCTGTGCTCACCGACAGCGTCGCCGCCGTCAGCGTGGGTGTGGTCGACGGCGAGGTCCTGGTCGATCTCGACTACGCCGAAGACAGCCGGGCCGAAGTCGACATGAACGTGGTGATGACCGGCGGCGGCTCGTTCATCGAAGTGCAGGGCACCGCCGAGCGCGGCACGTTCGACCGGCGGCTGCTGGATGCCATGCTCGCCCGCGCGGAAGCTGCGATCGGCGAGTTGACCCGGCTGCAGCGGCAGGCCCTCGTTTCGCAATGATCCCAGCGTCCAAGGGCGTTCGCCGAGACGACAGTCCATAATGGAGCTGAGGCAGAACAATATGACCGCCACCGCCTGGCCCCACATCCAGATCGATGCCGACGGAGTGCCGATGATTCAAGGCACCCGCACGAAGGTTGTGGAAATTGTTCTGGACCATCTGGCCCACGACTGGGACGCCCGCGAGATTCATCGGCAGCATCCGCATCTCGGCCTGGGAGCGATCCATTCGGCCCTGGCCTACTACTACGATCACCAGTCTGAAATCGACCCCGACATCCAACGGCGTCTGGAGCGGACGACTCAGATTCGCGCGGAGCTGGGTCCGTCGAACGTGCGAATGAAACTTAAGCAGCTAGGCCATCTATCGTGACCGACGTCACTAAACAAGTTGACCGCGAGCGGCTGCTCGAGACGGCTGTACGCCTGATTGAGATTCCCAGCCCGACGCGCTCGGCGGCGACCGTTGCCGATCGTCTGGCGCAGATCCTCGCCGACGCCGGGTTCGAGGTGGAACGGCCCGCAGCCGGCTGGCCCGAGGCCCCCGCCGTTGCCGTGCGATTGGATACAGGACGCGCGGGGCCGACGCTGCAGTTCAATGGGCATCTCGACACGGTGCATCTGCCGTTCGTGCCTCCGCGGGTCGAGAACGGCATGCTCTACGGCAGCGGCGCGTCGGACATGAAGGGCGGCGTCGCGGCGATGGTCGAGGCGCTGCGCGTGCTGAAGGAGACGAACGCGCTCGAAGGCGGCTCCGTGCTGCTCACCGCCCACGACCTGCACGAGTCGCCTTGGGGCGACGGCCGGCAGCTCGACGGGCTGATCGCCGCAGGCTATCTGGGCGATGCAGTCCTGTTGCCGGAGTACCTGTGCGATCGGCTGGCGATCGTCGGCCGCGGCATGGCCGTTCTGGAGGTGAAAGTCACGCGAGAGGGCACGCCGCTGCACGAGGTGCTGGGCGGGATCGAGCAGCCCAGCGTGATTCTGGCCGGCGCCGAAGTCGTCCGCCGCTTCGCGGATCTCGACTGGCGGCTGTCCGCCAGGACGCACCCCCTGGGCTTGCGGGAAAGCGTGTTCATTGGACAACTCCATGCCGGGGAGATCTACAATCAGTCGCCGGTCGAGCTGACGCTCTCGGGCACGCGCCGCTGGCTGCCGGGCACGTCCGTCGACAGCGTCGAGGCGGAGCTGCGCGAGATCTGGCAGAGCGTGGCGGCGGAAACCGGCACCAGTGTCGACGGCCGCATTCTTCGCACTCGCGACGCGTATGAGTTTGACCCGTCGCACCGCGTGGTGGCTTGTTTCCAGGCTTCGTGCCGAGAGGTCTTCGGCCGCGAGTTGCCGGTCGGCACGAAACCGTTTGTCGATGACGGCAACACGTTCACCGCACGCACGGGGATTCCCGCCATCACGCACGGCCCGGACGCCCGCGGCGCCCACACGGTAAACGAAGAGGTGCCGGTGGACGAACTGGTGCGCGTGGCCCGCGTCTATGCGGCCACGGCGGTGCGCTTCTGCCGTCAGCAGCCGGCTTGAGCGAGCACGCGTTCGGCGGCGCGGCGGCCGCTGGCGATGCAGTCGGGCAGGCCCACGCCGTGGTACGCATTGCCCGCGAGCGCGAGTCTCGCGTGAGCGCCGACCAGCTCATCGATCCGCGCGACCCGCTCCAGATGCCCGACGTGGTACTGCGGCATCGCGCGGGGATGCCGCGCGACGAGCGTGAATTGCGGACGGTCTCGCACGCCCAGCATCGCCGAAAGTTCGTCGCACACGATCCGCGTCAGCTCGGCGTCGTCGCGGTCGGCCAGCTCCGGTTGCAGGGCGCCGCCGACGAAGGTCCGCAACAGCACGTGCCCGCCGGGTGCGCGTCCCGGGAACTTCCGGCTGGCGAACGACACGGCCAGCACGCGGCGGTGTTCGATGGCCGGCACGACCAGGCCGAAGGCGTCGAGCGGATGCGCCACGTCTTCCAGCCGGTGTCCCGTCGCCACGACCACGCTGGAGGCGTACTCGATCTCGTTGAGTGCCGCCGCCAGCGACACATCCGCGGCCGCCAGCAATTCCGCCGACTTCCATGCGGGCAGGGCGAGAATGACCGCGTCGGCGTCAATGCGGCTGCCATCGGCGAGTTCGAGCGACCACGCGGGGGAAGACGCGTCGGGCGAAGCCGCATGCCGCGACGCGGCCGTACGCAGATGGACTACGGCAGCTCCCGTACGAATGTCGGTCGGACCGCGAATCGCCGCCGCGATCACCTCAACCACTTCCGTCAAGCCGTTTCGGAGCGTCGCGAACAATCCGAAGCGCGCACCGCTTTCCGATTGCCGTTCCGTTGGAGTCGTATCGCGGCGGCGCATGGCCCGGATCAGGCTGCCGTGCCGGCGCTCCATGTCGAGGAACCGCGGCATCGTCGCCGCGAGGCTGAGCTTCTCCGGGTCCGAGGTGTAGAT
>JAHWKJ010000457.1 GCA_019347905.1 Planctomycetota bacterium | reverse complement strand
GATCTCGAACCGCGAGCCACGCATCGGGACGCTCAACCCTCAACCCCCAACCCTCAACCCTCAACCCTGAAACTCATGACTTCCTCCGGCGGTCTCGTGGACGCCGAGCGGTTTGTCGGCAAGGACAGCATTCTGTCCGGGCCGGCCGGCGGCGTCATCGGCTTCTCGCGGGTGGCCCAGCGGGCGGGGTTTGAGAAGTCGATCGGCTTCGACATGGGCGGGACCAGCACCGACGTCTCGCGGTTCGACGGCCGCTACGAACTGGAATACGAGACGGAGAAGGCCGGCGTGCGCGTCGTGGCACCGATGCTGGCTATCGAAACGGTCGCGGCGGGCGGCGGCAGCATCTGCCGCTTTGATGGCGTGAAACTCGCCGTCGGTCCCGAGAGTGCGGGGGCCGATCCCGGTCCGGCGTGCTACGGTCGAGGCGGACCGCTCACCGTCACGGACGTGAATCTTTATCTCGGAAAGATCCTGCCGTCGCGGTTTCCGTTTCCGCTCGAACAGAGTGCAGTGGAAGACCGCCTGCGCGCGCTGTGCGAGCAGATCGCGACGTCGCCGCTGGGCCGGGAGTACACATCCACACAATTGGCGGAAGGCTTCGTGCAGATCGCCAACGCGAACATGGTGCGGGCGATCCGCCGCATCTCGGTGGCGAAGGGCTACGATCCGGCCGATTACGTGCTGGTGACGTTCGGCGGCGCGGGCGGACAGCACGCCTGTGCGATTGCCCGCTCGCTGGGCATACGGAAGGTGCTGATTCACCCGTTTGCGGGCATCCTGAGCGCGTATGGCATTGGACTCGCGGACGTGCGACGGTTCGCGGAGCAGTCGGTGTTGAAGACGTATTCGTCCGCAACCCTGGCCGGACTGGAGCCGCTCTTCGCGCAACTGGAGCAGCGGACGGTGACCGAAGTCGCGGCCGAGGGTCTGCCGCCGGAGCGGATCCAGCCGCCGCGCCGGTTCCTCGACATGCGCTACAAGGGCGTCGAGTCGCCGATCACGGTCGAGCTTGCGCCCGAAGCCCACGGGTTGCAACCCGTGGGCCTGGAGCGCGCCGCACACTCCGCGGCGCGGCGCTACGAGAATTTGCACCAGCAGCTTTACGGCTACACGCACGCCGGCCGTGAAGTCGAGATCACCGCGGCGCGGGTCGAGGTCGTGGGCACGATGCCCGATCCGCCCGATCAGACGACTACGCCGGTGCCGCGGCGGTCGGAGCCGTCGGAAATGGTCGCAGCCACCTTCGACGGTCAGACTCATGCAGCGGGCGTCTTTCTGCGGGATCACCTGCGGGCGGGCGACGAGATCGACGGCCCTGCCATCATCTGCGAACCGACGTCCACGATCGTCATCGATCCCGGCTTCACCGCAAGCATCACCGAGCGCGGAGAAGTGCTCATCCAGGAGCAGGCGGGGGCCACGCAAGAGGCTCGAAGAGAGGATGGAGGATGGAGGATGGAGGATGGCGATGCGCCGACGACGCTATCCTCCATCCTCCATCCTCCATCCTCAGCTCCGGTTGAAGTAACGGCCCCGCAGGACACCACGTCTTCCACGCATGCGCCGCCGACCCTCGACCCTCCCGATCCCGTCCTGCTCGAAATCTTCAACAACCTGTTCGCCTCGATCGCGGAGCAGATGGGCGTCACACTGCAGAAGACCTCGTTCTCCGTCAACGTGAAGGAGCGGCTGGATTTCAGTTGCGCGATCTTCTCGCCGGCGGGCGATCTCGTCGTGAATGCGCCCCACATCCCGGTGCATCTGGGCGCCATGAGCGAAACCGTCAAGCGGATCATCGCCGACAATCCGGAGATGCAGCCGGGCGATGTGTATGTCACCAACGATCCCTATCGCGGCGGCTCGCATCTTCCGGACGTGACGGTGGTGACGCCGGTGTTTGGTCAGCCGTCAGCGGTCAGCGGTCAGCGGTCAGCAGACGGTCGGGAGGAACTCTTGTTCTTCACGGCCAGCCGGGCGCATCATGCGGAGATCGGGGGGATTGTGCCGGGTAGTATGCCGCCCTTTTCGAAGAACCTGGCTGAAGAGGGCGTGCTGATTCGGAACTTCAAGCTGGTCGACGGCGGTAAGTCGCGCGACGCGCAGTTGCGCGATCTCTTGCTGTCGGGGACTTACCCCACGCGCGGCGTGCGCGACAATCTCGCGGACGTTTCGGCGCAGGTGGCGGCGAACGCGGCGGGCGGGCGGCAGTTGGGTGAGCTGGTCGAGCGCTACACGCTGCCGGTCGTGCAGGCCTACATGGGGCACATCCAGCGGGCGGCGGCCGAGAAGATGCGGCTGGCGCTCGCGGCGATGCCCGACGGCTCGTACGCGCTCACCGATCATCTCGACGACGGCTCACCCATTGCCGTCGCGATCACCATTACCGGCGAGCGTGCCGTCGTCGATTTCACCGGCACCGGGCCGGTGCTCGCGACGAACCTCAACGCGAACCGCGCGATCGTGTCGGCTGCCGCCCTGTACGTGTTCCGCTGCCTGATTGCCGAAGACATCCCGCTCAACAGCGGCGTCCTGGAGCCGGTCGAGATTTTGCTCCCGGAGTGCCTGCTGAACCCGCCGGAGCGCGACGATCCCGCAAGCTGCCCGGCCGTCGTGGGCGGCAACGTCGAGACCTCGCAGCGCGTGGTGGACGTGCTGCTGGGGGCGCTCGAGCTCGCGGCCGCCAGCCAGGGCACCATGAACAACCTCACGTTCGGCGACGAGACCTTCGGCTACTACGAGACGATCTGCGGCGGCAGCGGCGCCACGCCCTCGGCGGAGGGGGCCGACGCCGTGCACACCCACATGACCAACACGCGGCTGACGGATGCCGAGGTCATCGAGCGGCGGTATCCCGTGCGCGTGCGGTCGTTCCGCATCCGCCGCGGATCGGGTGGAACGGGTTTGCACTGCGGCGGTGACGGGATCGTCCGCGAGCTGGAGTTTCTGAAGCCCTTGAAAGTGTCGATGCTGTCGGAGCGTCGCGGCCGGCACGCGCCGTTCGGCCTCGCGGGTGGAACGAGCGGTGCACCGGGACGCAACCGCCTGCGGCGGGCGGCAACCGGCGAAGAAATCGATCTCGGCGGCAAGTTCGCCATCGAGGTCGAACCGGGCGACGTGCTCATCGTCGAAACCCCCGGCGGCGGCGGCTGGGGATCCGCCCGATGCCGTGCCGCGACTGCGCGCCGAGAATAACTGGCATGCGGTCCGCGCACTCCCATCAGGCTCCGGTCGAGGCGAAGCCGCTCGATGCGCGGCCTTCCGGCTGGGGCATCGCGGTGAAGCTTGGCGTCGTCGCGGCGCTGCTCTTCGTCGTGTGGTATGCGGGCCGCGTGCTGCTGCTGGCCGTCGCCGGCGTGCTGCTCGGCGTGTTGCTGTCGGCGGCCAGTGGCTGGCTGCATCGCTGGACGCGAATTCGGGAAAGCGTGTGTCTCGGCGTCGTGCTGGTTTCGCTGGTCGCGGCCGTCGCGGGACTGGGCTGGTGGGTGGGCGAGACCGTTGCGGCACAGGCGGCGGAACTGTCGCGCGCACTGCCCGAAGCCGTCAAATCCGTCCGCACCTCGCTCGAGCAGCACACGTGGGGGCGGTGGATCGTCGAGCGGCTGCCGGACTCCGGCAGCATCCTGTCGTCTTCGCAGACGTTGACGCGGGTCACCGGCTTTGCATCGACGTCGCTGTCGATTCTGCTGGACGTGGTGGTGATTTTCTTCGTCGGGGCCTACGCGGCCGCCGAGCCGAAAGTCTACGTCAAGGGTTTCCTGCATCTCCTGCCCAAGCCGCGGCGGGCGCGGGCCGGCGAGGTGATCGAGGCGGTCGGCACGACGCTCCGCTGGTGGATGGCGGGCAAGCTGTGTTCGATGGCGATCGTCGGGCTGTTGATCGGCATCGGGCTGTGGATCATCGGCATCAAGCTGGCGCTGGTGCTCGCGCTCGTCGCGATGGTGCTGGAGCTCGTGCCGAACTTCGGACCGCTGATTGCCGCCGTGCCGGCCGTGCTCCTGAGCCTGCTGGACAAGGGGACGAGCGTCTGGGCGGTGGTCGGGCTGTATGCCGGCGTGCAAATGGTGGAAAGTTACCTGCTGTTGCCCCTGATCCAGCGGCGGACGGTGTATCTGCCGCCGGCGGTGACGATCCTGGCGCTGATTCTGCTGGGCTGGCTGGGCGGCGTGCTGGGCGTGCTGGTGGCCACACCGCTGACAGCCGCCGCGATGGTGGTCATCAAGATGCTGTACGTGCAGGATGTGCTGGACGACCATGGCGTCGTCGTGACCGCCGCCGGCGACCGGCAGGATGCGTCGGATGACGACGCGGATGGGGCCGATGCGAAGGCGGGCATTTCGGGCGACGGGGGTCGCGAAGCATCGCAGCCCGTGGCGAGGGACCCGGGCATCCCTCGTTGAGTCGCCCCTCGCAACAATCACAGGCCGTGATGCGTTGGCGATCAGTTCGTAGTGCCCGGCTTCAGCCGGCCGGGGCATAGTAGGCGGACGAGATGGCGCGACGGAGGTTGGCCTGTTTCGGCTTGCCCACATCGAGCGTCGCCAGCACTCTGGCCTGGTCGATGAGGTCCTGGTACACCATCAATCCCCGTCGTCTTCTTCCTCCAGTTCACTCGGCTTGGCCAGAAAAATGTAGGGAAAGAGGTTGATCCCGTGCCGACGAAGGCTTTGCCGAATCGCATACTTGAGCTCGCCGACGTCATGGCCTGTGACCTGCTCAAGGTCCGTCGATTCATCGATCACGGCGAGAATCCGCAGTGCCGACTCGCCCTCCGCATCCGTATAATCCTCACATTCCAATTGCGTCACCGGCGGGCTCGGCGGGAGTTGCAGCTTGCTGAGGTCCAGCGCCTCACGAGCGGCGTCGATCACAGCCATTGTAAGTCTCCAGAAGGCACTGTTTCGGCGTGCGCATTATAGCCCCTCCCTCAAGTGCCGGCACCTGCGAACTTCCGATCGGCCGAAGCATCCGGGCGTTTATCAGGATGCGACCACCGCTCGACCGCCCGCGGGAGCTGGCAATGCCACAAAAAAGTAGAAGCCCGCAAACCCCCGCAGGGGTTGACGGGCTTTCAAAGCGAGGCCGACGGGACTTGAACCCGCAACCTCCGGATCGACAGTCCGGTATTC
>JAHWKJ010000456.1 GCA_019347905.1 Planctomycetota bacterium | reverse complement strand
AGGTCGGGGTGATTGGCCAGCATCTCGGCGATCGGCCCGCCATAGCCGGTGTTCCGCGACAACAGTTCCGTGAGATCGAACGTGGTGTCGCCGGTGGATTCGCCGTCCATCAGCGCGAGCGTCTTCGAGATGACAGTCGGCGAATTGAGATACACCAGCACCTGCGCCAACTCGCGGTTCAAGCGGTCGCTCTTGGACGGATAGTGCTCATCGAGCCGCTGTGCGATGCGGCCAACCGTCACGGGATCGGGCCGCCCCAGCCGGATGAACGCCAGCGAATACGCCCGTAGCAGCCCGAGCTTCTGCTGCTCCTCGAGACTGGCAAAGTCGAGGCGGTCGAGCGCGTCCAACAGCGGCGGCTGGTCGGACGGCTCACCCTGCCGCGCGAGCGCGACCGCCGCCTGGATGACGCGCGACGGGTCCTTCTCCTGGAAGGCCACGCTCCGCCACTGCTTCACCGGACGGTGCTCGAGCGCGACGCGGGCCGCGTAGCCGATGAAGCGGTCCTCGTGGTTCAGATTCCGCCAGATCGTGGAGAAGAGCACCCCCAGGTTTACCTCGCCCGGCTCGTGCCACTCTTCGAGCTGCCGCCGCAGGACTCGCAGCTCCTCCCCCTTCTCGGTCTGCGTCGTCGCCGGCTCGGTCGCTTCGTCGCCCACGTACGTCACGCGGAACAGCTCCGACTGCGTGCCGCGTCCGCCGACGGCGAAATACAGCGCCCCATCCGGTCCGACGGCCGCATCCGTAAGCGGCAGTGGCGTCCGCGACAGGAACTCCTCGACTTCGCCGCGATAGCTCGAACCGTCCGGCTCCAGATGCACGGCGTAGATTGTCCCGAACGTCCAGTCGAGCAGGTACAGCGCCTGCTGGTACTTCGCGGGGAACTTCGCTCCGTAGCCGAACTCGACACCAACGGGCGAGCCGGGGCCGAGATCGACCACCGCCGGCAGGCTGTCGAGGTAATACGTGGGCCACTTGCCGGTTCCGCTGCGCCAGCCGAATTCGCTGCCGCTGGTCGCGTGCACGACGCGGGTGGGCCGATACCAGGGGGTGCCCATGTCCCATTCCATGTCGGCGTCGTAGGCGAACAGCTCGCCGTCGGCATTGAATGCCATATCGTAGGCGTTGCGGTAGCCGTTGCTGGTGATCGTCCATGTTTTGCCGTCGGGATCGGTCTGGGCAGTCCAGCCGCCGGGAGCGAGCCGGCCGCGGGCGTGGCCGCGCGCGTCCCACTGCCGCGGAAGCAACAGGTCTTCGCCCCAGTTGGATGGCAACCGGCTGCCATCGAGATCCTTCGGCGGGTCGGTGTGGTTGCCGGCCATGACATAGATGGATTGGCCGTCCGGCGCAAGCCGAAGCGCGTGCGGGCCGTGCTCTCCGCCGCCCGCGAAGTCCTTGAGCTTCTCGACCGAGTCGTAGTTGTCGTCGCCGTCGGTGTCGCGGAGCCGATAGAAACCACTGCCGGGGCCGCCGTTGACCGAGACGTACAGGCTGCCGAACGCATGGAGCAGCCCTTGCGCGGCAGTGATCTTTGCGTCGAGTCGTTCGACCTTCGTCGGCTGGTCGCTGCCGATGGGCGGCGGCGTGATGCGATACAGGCCTTTGTCGTTCTGGTCGCTGGCGATGATCCGCCCCTTATCGTCGAAGGTCAGCGCCACCCACGAACCCTGAGTCTCCTTCGGCACCGTATACAACAGCTCGACCTGAAATCCCGGCAGCACCTCGAAGACGCCCTGCGGAGCGGACGCCAGCGCCGGCACCGCTGCGGCGAACACATTTCCCCAGGGCTGGACGCCGAGCTCTCCCAGCACCGCGACCGGCTGCGACTCCTTCGCCTCGCGGGTTTTGGCGGCGGTCCACGTCTTGTCGGTGACGACGTGCCGGTCGTGACCGTCGCGTCCCGTCCACGTCAGCCGCAGTACCAGCCCGGCCGGCCCGCCTCCGTTGGCGGCTTCGACCACGATTTCGTTAGTTCCCTCCTTGAGATCCTGCCGCCGGATGTCCACGCGCACAGGCTGCTGCCACGTATCGCCCTGCACGATGCGTTTGCCGTTGAGGAACACGACCAGCCTGTTGTCGCAACTGGCGACCAGCCGCGCCTCGCGGGCGGGACCGGCCTCGAACTCCTTGCGGAACCAGTAGCGATCATCGGCTCCGGCGTCTTTCGCGCCCCAGATCCACTGGGGCTTCGGCGCGGCAGCGGCCTTCCGTTCGTCCTGCTTCGCGCGTTCCTGCGCCGCGGACGCGTCAGCAGACCGCTCTCCGTGCTCGGCCTTCGGCACTTGCGACGCCGCGACCGTCGGCTGCTGCGTAAAGATTTCCGAATCTGCAGCACAGCGGCCGGCAGGCACCAGCCATGCGGCGGCGAGCGCCAACAGGCCGAAACGACAGAACAGGAGTCGCATGACGGGCATTTCCCCCGGTACAAGACCTGAAACTCAAAGCGCAATGCCGCTGGCTATTATGGGCCACATGACCGGCCGGGTGAAAGCCTGCGGTTCGCAGTGAACCGGTGGCGGGTGTGGGTCTCGCCAGTCGGTCGTGCGGATTGAAATCCGCACTACCGACCCTCGACCCTGTTGTTGCGTCCGGTCGGGCGGCTGATACAATCGGAAGGATCAGCATTTCCAGAGGCGGCTGCGGCAGATGGCGCTCACGATCAATACGAACCTCCCGGGGCTGATTGCGGGAACGCACCTGCAGGCCTCGCGGTCGAGGCTCAACGTTTCGCTGGAGCGGCTGTCGACGGGCCTGCGCATCAATTCCAGCGCCGACGACCCGTCGGGGCTGGTGCTGTCGGAATTCCAGCGGGGGCAGATTGCGGGACTGCAGCAAGCGGTCGAGAACATCGACCGGGCGATTTCCCTCACGCAAACGGCCGACGGCGGCCTGGGCGAAATCAGCAGCCTGCTCACGGAGCTGAAAGCGCTCTCGGTGGACGCCGCCAACACGGGCGCGCTCGACCAGGCGGCGCAGGACGCCCTGCAGGCAAACGTCGAGAGTATTCTCGGCACGATCGACCGTATCGCCAGCTCGACGTTCTTCGGGCAAAAGAGCCTGCTGGACGGCGCCGGCGGGGCGACCAATGGTTTCGAGGACGGGCACACGAACGCCCACTATCTGGTCGAGTCGGGCGGCCTGCTGGGCCGCTGGGCCGACGCGAACCCGGCCACGTCCAGCGTGGTCGACATTTTCTTCGACTTCCGTCAACTCAACGGCTCGCCCAACAACATCACCCCCGGCCAGCAGGCTCGGGTGCTGGATGCTCTCAATGCGTGGGAGGCGGCGAGCGGCGGCGTGCTGCAGTTCACGCAAAACACGACGGCGCCCGATACGGATGTCATCATCATCGGCACCGGCAACCTGACGGCGGCTGGCGGAACGCCCGACGGTTCCGGCGGCGTGCTCGGGCTTGGCGGTTTTCAGACACTGGGTTCGACCGGCACGTTCCTCCCCGCCAACACCGGCTTCGCGTGGATGGACGAGGCGGAGACGTATGACGAAACGCTCGGCAACGGGCGTCCTCCCGGGACGGTCGATTATTTCACCGTCGCCGCCCATGAAATTGGCCACGCGCTCGGCCTCGACCACACCGGCGACATCGCGACGCTGGAGTTGATGGACCCCAGCCACACCGTCGAGCTGCCCCCGCCCTTTCCTGAAGTTGATCGTATCCACATCCAGGCCCTGTACAGCGAGCAGCCGTTCGACGGCGCGCGGCCGCCCAGGGAGTTCGTCTTTCAGATCGGCGCATCGGCCGGCGACAGCGTGACCCTGGAGATCGACAGCGCGAACACGGGGAACCTCGGCCGCAGGGCTGGGCAGATGTTCGTCAATCTGGGACAGATCAACGTCGCCACCGCAGGCGGGGCCGAGGACGCACTGCGGGTGATCGATCAGGCGATTGCCGACATTGCCGGCCAGCGGGGCCGCATCGGGGCCTTCGAGAAGAACATCCTCGCGTCCGCACAGAGCAACGTCCGCGAGCAGTTGATCAATCTGGAAGCCGCCGAGTCGGTGCTCCGCGACACCGATTTCTCGTCCGAGATCACCAGCTTCTTTAACGAGCAGATCCGCACGCAGGTCGCCACGACGATCAACTCGCTGGCCAACCAGTTCCCTCGCTCGGTGCTGAACCTGCTGCAGGCGCGGATCTGAAGCGAGACCCCGGGGGTCGAAAGCGTCGAAGGTCGAAGAGTCGAAACGGCCGGAGCATCAATTGCCAAGTTCGGCCACTAAGCGGTCTTATTCCGGCCTTTTCGACCTTCGACCCTTTCGACTTTTCGACCTCCGCCTGAAGGAGCGCTGCGATGGACCAGGACGAAATCCTGCTCGATGCCGAAGATCGCATGGACAAGGCGGTGGATGTCTTCCACAGCCAGCTCCAGGGGCTGCGGACCGGCCGCGCTTCGGCGGGGCTGGTCGATTCGATCAAGGTCGACTATTACGGCTCGCCCACGCCGCTGAAGCAGATCGCCAACGTCAGCGTCCCGGAGCCGCAGCAGATCGTCATCCGCCCCTTCGACACGTCGGCGCTCAGCGAGATCGCCAAGGCGATTCAGGCCAGCGACCTGGGCCTCGCGCCGAATTCCGACGGGCGGCTGATCCGGCTCAACATTCCGCCCTTGTCGACCGAACGGCGAAAGCAGCTCACCGCCCGCGTGCGGGAACTGGCCGAAGAGGCCCGCGTGGCGATCCGCAATATCCGCCGGGACGCCAACAAGCACGCCGATCAGTCCGAGAAGGAGAAGATCCTCTCCGAGGACGCCCTCAAGCAGACGAAGGACCAGATCCAGGAGCTGACGAAGAAGGCGGAAGGCCGCGTCAACAGCATGGCCTCGGCCCGCGAAAAGGACATCATGGACGAATAGTCGATTCGTCACCATCCGCTCCGCCCGCAGCACCCGCACAAGCGGTTGCCCTCCCGAAGCCGGCAGAACCCATCTTTCCCGGCGAAACCAGTACAAACGGCGGCTGAAACCGGCATTCCGCCGGCCGCCGCCGTCCGATCCTCCCCATGCGCTTGTGCCGCAAGGGACGGAGGATGTCAGGATGTCGCCGGTGCACCAGGACCAGCAGGCCACACGAGCGGGGCTCTCTCCGTGTGGCCGGGGCAAAGGCTTTGCGTGCCCCGGCACTCCCACGCCGGGGCACGGCCG